>JAUVMS010000325.1 GCA_030600135.1 Hyphomicrobiales bacterium
TATTCGGACTTTATTTGTGGGAGTGGGCTTTTCTCGCCGCACGCTCGCCCCTCACCACGTCCACAACGGCGACCAAATGTGTATTGGTCTGGTGGACGATTCCTCCATCAATCATGATCAAAAAGACCGTGATGTCATGGAAATCGTGTTTCGATAAATCGAAGACGTCTTTGTCGAGAACGATAATATCGTCGCGCCCGGCCACGGCAATGCCGAGTACTGCCAATGTCTTGCAGTGGCTGCGCGCGAGATAAAGACCGAGAGGACAGCCATCGACCACGGAAAATACGTACAAAAACTCGGATGCGGCATATCCTCAAAACTTCGAAACAAACAGCCACGGCCTCACCGAGTGCGGGAAATGGTCGTTACGGTCCGTGGTCCCTTCGCACAATTGTTCAACGAGCGGCAGACAAGGCTAATACTCATGAAGAGTAACATGTAAGATACATGTGATGAATATCTTTGTACAGCCGTTTTGTCCCCAACACTCGCGAGCGAGCCAAACGAGTAACTGCCGCGCCCGTAGCAAGGCGTCACGGCGCCGAGACCACGGCCTCGCCTGGAGACCAACCGACAATTGCACAAGGCCCGTTGGCAGCGCCATTGACAGTCCACCGCTCTGAGCACATATCGTGTCGAAGGCAGGTCAGAGTTGTTGGCATGGGGGCGCAATCGACCGGTCCAGTTCTCGCCGTCTTTGCCAGTTATGACGTAGCCCTATTGTGCGGGTTTGGCCCCATGGTGTGGGTTTGGAAGTGCGCTCTATAACTAAGCGGAATGGTCATATGGTTGCTCGCAGCAATCGCTGGGTCACGGCGAGCAAACTTGATTGAGGGAATTTGCTGAGCTGAAGCAATGACAATTGCTCACATTCGCCTCACAACTGCGTGCGCTTCTCAATTGCGCCTTGCGGTGGGCCAAATAGGGGGACACATCTTGGCTGCGCAAAGCTTGAACATCAAACCACGAACAGCAAGATCCATGAACCATCTAGGTTTGCAATGTAGCAAGGCAATCGTGTTTGCGATAGCCGTTGTCGGGTTGACGACAATTTCAGCGGTCGACAGCGCAGCTCAATGGAACGCCAACAGCAATTGGTTCGATCGATGGCTCAATGGCGACCGCGGATCGTCAAACGGAAGCTACAATTCGAAAAAGATAACCCTGAAGGAAAAGCGTCGCCAGCGCGTAGCGCTCGACAAGTACCTTCGCAACGAAAACCTGCTGCTTAGCCCCGAGACCATTCAGGCCGTGGATATCGCCATTGGCCGCTACCGAAACATCGTGGCGTCAGGTGGTTGGCCGAACATCCGCAAGCAAAAGGGCGCATGGCTTCGCCTTGGCGCCCGCGATAAACGGGTCGGCCTGCTGCGACGACGCTTGGCGATTACTCGGGACCATCCGCCGCGCTCGAGGGGGGATGCCTGGACCTTTGACCAAGAGGTCGAGCTTGCCGTCAAACGCTTTCAGATACGCCACGGCATCAGGCCAACAGGCGTGGTCGGCAGTCGAACATTGTACGCCCTCAACGTTCCTGCCGATGAACGTTTGGCCCAGCTCCAAGTCAACGCCCTCAGGCTGCGAACGTTCAGTGAGCATATGGCCAAGGAGCGTCGCTATGTGTTGGTCAATGTGCCGTCCTCCGAGCTGCAAGCCGTTCGTGACAACAGGTTGGAACTTTATAGCAAGACCATTGTTGGCCGCCCGGCCACACAAACCCCAACCATCCAGGCGAAAATTCGTGGTCTAAATTTCTTCCCGTTCTGGCGTGTGCCGGACAGTATCGCGCATCGCGATCTCATTCCCACTCTGTTGAAGGATCCGAGCTATCTTGCAAAGGAACGAATTCGGGTGCTGACGAAATGGGGTGGCGAAGAGGTCGATCCGAGAGCTGTCGACTGGTATTCACCCGAGGCGAAAAACTTGAAATTTCGCCAGGACCCCGGAGATCGCAATGCCTTGGGCCTGATCCGGATCGACATGCCCAACGAGCACATCGTCTATATGCATGACACCCCGCTGAAAAAGCTGTTCAACAGCAGCTCTCGAACCTTCAGCGCCGGATGTGTTCGCGTCCAGCAGGTGACCGACCTGGCGGCCTGGTTGTTGAGTGATGAACCGGAATGGAACCGCGCCCGCATCGACAGTGTTCTCATCAGCGGGATCGCGGAGGATGTGAAGTTGGTCGAGCCGGTGCCTGTATTGTTTACCTACATCACGGCGTGGGGTCTCGGTAATGGTGTTGCCCACTTCAGACCGGACGTCTACGGCCGTGACGGCACCCGCGCAATCGTTGCTCGTTACAACGACAAACCAACCGTAATGCAGACACTTTCGCCTTAAGCGACTTGTAGTGCACCCGAGTGTAAAGCTGGCACCGGAGCCAATCGGTGGGCCGGGCTGGGCAGGCTCAGCAGCGGCCGAGGACGAGGAGTTGCAGTTGGCAATTGCGTGACCGGATCTCGCGCGTGATCATCACGCCCCATGCCATGCCCAGCAGCACAAAGAAGTGCCGCCAGTGATCGGTATCGACGATCAGACCCTCAACAGCCAAAACGATAAATGATGCGTAGATCGCGATAAAGGTCTGTTGCAACTTGTCCCGTTTGAATACGTGCACCATGCCTAGCACGATCGTGGACCCGACGATCCATAGATACACCAGACCGCCAAGCCATCCCGCGTTCAAGAACATGCTTAGGTAGACGTTATGCACGTCTTCCCCGTGATAGTGCCGCCCAAACACCAAAGCACCGACCCCCATCGGGTGTTCGGAAATGAGACCGAGGGCTTTCTGTTGACCCCCGAACCGTCCTTGGGGGCCAACGTCGTAACTTTGCATAAGCGACGCACGTTCGGAAAAGAGGGCGCTGACCTCTGGAACTTGAAGTGCGGCCAGGGCAATAGTTGTCGCTCCAATTATGCCGAAAGCAGCCAAGAGGATTAGCTTGAGGCGGTGTCGATTGGACTGAACCGTCACCAAATTCAGATAACCCAAAATGACAAATCCGAAAATCATCGAGGCCCAAGCGCCTCGTGAAAAACTCACCAATACGCCGAGAACTAGAATGGGTGTCGCCACGAACGACCAAAACGCTTTTCTGATTGGCCGGTTGAGCCAGATCTGCGTGGTGAGTAGCGCCGCCGGTACCAGATAAGCGCCGAAGACGTTAGGGTCCTTGAACGTTCCTCGCGCTCGCTCAAAGAGGACAAAGAGTTCCTTTGCCCCTGGCACCAAGCCGAAATATCCGGCAGTGCCGGCGATGGCCGCGATCAATGCCGAGATCACATAAGCAGAGATGATCAACCGCAAGTGCCGCTCGCGATTTTGTGCAATGAAGGCCGCAATGACGACCGAGGCGAGCGACAGATAAAACGTGATGATGGTGTGCTTTGTTGAATCCACCAAAGTCTTCGAGGCCATTGCAGCGACCAACCCGCCAACCGCGACCAACAGCCAAGCCGTTGCCAAAAGCAGCGTCGAATTGCTCAGCCTCGTCAACCCCAACCCAGTGAGACCGATCATCAGCCCCGCCATGAGTATGTCGAACGGGGCTGGTTCGCTAAAGACCACTGCACCCGAGGCGATGGTCAACCACATGCCAAAGAGCATTGTCTGTATGACAACGCTCTTTGGCAGGGTCAGCCCCCCGGCATGATCAATTTGTGCGGTGCGCCCCATTGCGATCCTTCGACGACCAAGGTTTCATTATGGTCAATACGCACTCTCGGTATTGAGGAGTGCAAAAGGCGTGCGCAGTAGGATGTAGAGGTCGAAGAATGCCGACCAATTTTCGATATAGTAAAGATCGTGTTCCACCCGCTTTTGGATCTTTTCTTGAGTGTCGGTCTCGCCTCGCCAGCCATTGACCTGCGCCCAGCCGGTAATGCCGGGTTTCACCTTGTGGCGCGCAAAATAACCATCGACGACATCGTTGTAGAGCTGGTCCGCCGCCTTGGCCTGAAGCGCATGTGGGCGCGGACCGACGAGCGAGATTTCACCCCTGAGCACATTGAACAATTGCGGCAGCTCGTCGAGGCTCGTTCTGCGGATGAAGCGTCCGACGCGTGTCACCCTCGAATCGTCCTTGGTGACCAGTCTGTCGGCGCCAACATCGGCTTGCTCGGTGTACATCGACCGGAATTTGAAAACCTCGATCAGTTCGTTGTTAAACCCGTATCGTTTTTGGCGAAACAGAGCCGGCCCTTTGCTATCGAGCCTGATCGCCAGTGCGACCGCTGCCATAATCGGCGAAAGAACCACCAACGCCACAAAGGCAAAAAACTTGTCGAACAACCACTTAATGACAGAGTCCCAACCGGTGATGGGTTTGTCACTGACATCGATGACCGGAACCGACCCGAGGAAAGAGTAGGCCCGAGGACGAAAGCTCAATCGATTTGTGTGCGCCGCCAGTCGAATATCGACCGGAAGAACCCAAAGCTTTTGGAAAATTTCCAACAACCTTGCTTCTGCCGTCAGTGGCAAGGTCACGATCAAGAGATCGATCCGCGTTTGACGCGCGAATTCGACAAGCGCATTGACGTTACCCAGCTTGGGATAGCCTGCCACGACGGACGAGACGCGTTCATCGCCGCGATCATCGAAGACACCGCAGATGCGGATGTCCGTCATCTCGCTTTCCTCGAGCTCGGTAATGAGTTTGTCACCCGCGCCGCCGCCGCCGATAATGAGCGTGCGGCGATCAAAGCGCCCTTCGCCGATCCACCGTCGCACGGCAGCCGCCAGGATAACGCGCGCGCCAATCAGGGCCAAAAGTCCCAAGAAGTACCAGGAGACGAGCCAAACGCGCGAGAATTCAGCTCCGGTCTTACTCATAAAGGCAATTGCAA
>JAUVMS010000173.1 GCA_030600135.1 Hyphomicrobiales bacterium
CTGAACGGCCCAAAGATTTCACTTGTCCAAGTATCATCAATCGACATGCGGTGAGTCTCCAGGACCTTGCTCGAAGTTGTAATGCTACAATCCTAGTTCGATTGCGGATATCATGACTGTACCAACTCTATAGTGATTCAACATTCTGGTCGCCATTGACGGCCCGCCGATTAAATGCGACTGGTACGGAGCGAGGGATGGATATGGCAATGAATGTGAAAACCGAGAATGCGAATATTGATCCAGACGGTTTTTCAGCCAAAACCTCTGAGCCATCCACCGGCGACGCCAAGACGAACAAAAAGCTCTCCAAGAAGCTCTATGAGTCCGAACTCGCCGATCTCCAGATCGAATTGGTCAAACTGCAGGAATGGATCAAGCACAAGGGCCTGAAAGTCGTCGTCATCTTCGAGGGTCGTGACGCTGCCGGCAAGGGCGGTGTCATCAAGCGCATCACCGAAAGCCTCAACCCCCGCGTCTGCCGGGTCGTTGCACTCGGCACGCCGACCGATCGCGAAAAGAACCAATGGTATTTCCAGCGCTACGTGCCGCACCTGCCAACCGCCGGCGAAATGGTTCTCTTCGATCGCTCCTGGTACAACCGCGCCGGCGTCGAGCGCGTTATGGGGTTCTGCGCCGACGAGGAATACAATGAGTTCCTTCGCTCTTGTCCGGAATTCGAACGCATGCTGGTTCGCTCCGGCATCATTTTAATCAAATACTGGTTTTCGGTGAGCGACGAGGAGCAGGAACGGCGCTTTCAAGGTCGCATTCTTGACCCGACCAAAAGATGGAAGCTATCGCCGATGGATCTCGAATCACGCAGGCGATGGGCTGAATATTCCAAGGCCAAAGACAACATGTTCGCCCATACCGACATTAAGCAGGCGCCATGGTACGTCGTCCAAGCCGATGTCAAGAAACGAACTCGGCTCAACTGCATCAAACATCTCTTGAGCCTAATTCCTTATGAAGACCTCACGCCCGACCCCATTGAGTTGCCGCCGCGCCAAGAGGCACTCGGCTACGTTCGCCCACCCATAAGCGACCAGACTTTCGTTCCGGACGACTATTGAGTAGGCGCCACTCGGGAGTTGATTGACGCATCGACATAGGGGCGATGCGCGAGGCGATCGGGTGCGGTTTCGGCGTCGTCTAGCCGCCTTCTAGCTCCTCACGCAATATTTCCAGTCTCAGCCATTCCTCTTCGCTCGTCGCCATCTCGGCTCGCGCCTCGACCAGCGCATCTGCCGTCTCCTTGAAAGCCGCCAGATCGCGATCATAGAATTCCGGATCGGCCAATCGCCCCTTCAGATTGGCAATTTTACTCTCCAGTGCCTGCATCTGATCGGGCAACGTTTCGAGCGCATGCTTTTCCTTGAATGAAAGCTTGCGCTTGGGAGATGGTGTCGAGACTGGTCGAGAGACCGTTCGATCGCGCGCCGCCCTTTCGGCACCTGCGCCTCCCGCTCTTTTCCCGCCTTCATGCTGTTTACTCGGTTTCGTCGCGGCGGCGGCTCCGAGCGCCCTCTGCACCAACATATCGGAATACCCTCCGGCATATGACGTCCATGTTCCATTACCGTTGCTGGCGACGATCAACGTCGTCACGCGGTCGAGGAAATCTCGGTCATGGCTCACCAGCAGCACCGTCCCCGCATAGTCCGCCAGCAGCTCCTGCAACAAGTCGAGAGTTTCGAGATCGAGATCGTTTGTCGGCTCGTCGAGGACCAGAATGTTTGACGGCTTTGCAAAGGCGCGAGCCAACATGAGCCGACCACGCTCACCGCCCGACAGTGCCTCGATCGGCGTGCGCGCCTGCTCGGGCTCGAACAGAAAATCTTTCATGTAGCTGACGACATGGCGTTGCCTATCACCGACCATCACCATGTCTCTGCCACCGCCCGTAAGCGCATCCTGGAGTATTTCCGTCGCCTGCAGGTTTTCCCGTTTCTGATCGAGCGACACCAACTCGAGCTTTGTGCCGTGCCTGATCTCGCCACTGTCCGGTGCCAACTCACCCGTCAGCAACTTGACCAGCGTCGTCTTGCCCGCACCGTTTGGCCCAACAATCCCAATTCTGTCCTGGCGCTGCACTTTCATGGAAAAATCGCGAACGATGGGCGCCTCCGCCCAAGCTTTCGAGATCCGCCGTGCCTCGATCACGAGTTTGCCGGATGCCTCCGCCTGAGCCGCAGCCATGGTCACGGTTTCAGTGGCGCGACGGCTGCTCTCGGCCAAATTCTGGCGCTCAGCACGCAACTCGTGGAGGTTTGCCAATCGCTTTTGGTTGCGCTTGCGCCGTCCGGTCACGCCATGAACGAGCCAATGGTTCTCGCGGACAATCTTGCGATCGAGCTTGTGGCGATCGCGCTCTTCTTGCTCGAGCGTTTCGTCCCGCCACGCCTCGAAGCGCTCAAAGCCGTGCTCCATTGTCCGCGTTCGGCAGCGATCGATCCACACCGTTCGCCGCGACAGCGCCTCGAGAAATCGCCGGTCGTGGCTGATCAAAATCACCGCCGACTTGGTGCCCGACAGCTCACGCTCCATCCATTCGATTGCCGGCAGGTCCAGGTGGTTGGTCGGCTCGTCGAGCAACAAAATGTCTGGTTGCGGCGCGAGCGCGCGGGCAATGGCGGCACGACGGGCCTCACCACCAGATAGCTCAGCCGGCGTCTCCATCCCCGTCAGGCCGAGCTCGTTGAGCAGATACCCCACACGATACGGTTCCTCGTCTGAACCGAGGCCCGTTGCCGCGTAGGCCTGAACACTGTTGAAATCCGAGAGATCGGGCTCCTGCTCGAGATACTGTACCGTTGTACCAGGCTGTAGAAAGCGTTCACCCTTGTCGGGTTCAATCAGACCGGCGGCAATCTTGAGCAATGTCGACTTGCCCGAACCGTTCCGTCCGACCACGCACAGCCGATCGCGCTCAAATACGCTCAATTCGGCGCCCTCGAGCAGCGAGGTACCTCCAAACGACAAATGGATATCTTGAAGTGCAAGGAGTGGGGGCGCCATGTCATGCACTTAGCGTTAGGGCACATGGCACGCAAGGCACAAACCACGGTAATTGCGGATAGAAGCCATGGCGTGTCGCCCGACTGCGGCAGGCTCGCAATTTCACCGCCAAGCACACGAATCATGACGCTGGCGCTCGCCAGGCGCCTAATGGCCGTTATCTTCTGGTATTGCGGCCTCGCCCTAGTTAAAGAGCAATTCGAACAGTGACTTCTTGCGCCGGCGTTTCCTCACCCGTCGGCGCTCGACGGGCCGTCTCTTGTAGCCCCAATAGCCCTGCCCCCCGAAAGGCGAACCGGCGACATTTGGCGACGACCGTCGACGAGGTTTGCGCAACCGATATTCGGTCGTGATGCCGTCCGCACCGCTCACCACAAGCCGACCCTCTTGCCATGCCCAACCCGAAAGGCGCTTTCCAATGCGGTAGGGTTCAAGCGCTACGACACGCCGCCGATTGATATCAACAATCGCCGCATACTCGACGATTTCCGTTTTGCTCGCGCCCTTCAACTTGCCCGCGTAGTACCGCAGAATGCCGATGCCTCTGTAGAGATTGTTTTTCATCTCCCATTCGAGCAGCCTAGGTTTGCTGCCGCCATAGGTCTCGAGCGGGACTTCGATCCTGCGAAATTGGTGGCTGCGCGCGACGTAGCGCCCGTCGCCGTATCGCAGAATAGACCAATCTCCGAACTCGGACGTGCCGATCGTGGTTGGTGCCGGGCGCACTTCACCCGTTAGCCGCTCTAACGCCTCCCACGCCTCCTGATTGCGGGGTGCGAGAGACACCACCTTGCGATAGTCCAGTGCTGCCTTGTCATTACGCCCGTTGGCCTCGTGATCACGCGCGCGAACTCCGAGCGCACGTGTATTTGCCGCGTTGAGCTTGAGCGCCCGCGTCACATCCGGCAGCGCAGAAATCCGATCTCCGTTTGCCTCGAATGCCCACGCGCGATTGGCATACGTGGTGGCTGAACGATGATCGAGATCGAGTGCGCGACCAAGATTCTCGAATGCCGGCTCGAAGGCTTGAAGCATCGCGAGCACCAAACCTCGTTCGCTGTAGGCCGGCGCAAGACTGGGGTTGAGTTCGATCGCCCGATCAAGGTCCTTCAACGCAGACTTGAAACGCCTCTTACGGCGAAAAGCCTGGGCCCGCGTCAAATACATCTGAGCATCATCAGACTTGAACGAGATAGCACGCGTCATGTCGCCTATCGCCTGGTCATAGCGCGACAAGGCCAAATAGACCCGCGCCCGGCTGCGATACCCGGCAGCATATTTGGTGTCGAGCGATAGGGTCCGCGTAAAGTCGCGCAGCGCCGCATGTGGCCGCGACAACGACAGATGCGCCAGGCCGCGCCCATTGTGAGGCACGGGCGAGGAGGGCGCGAGCC
Organism: Hyphomicrobiales bacterium; assembly: GCA_030600135.1. Classification (GTDB taxonomy): domain Bacteria; phylum Pseudomonadota; class Alphaproteobacteria; order Rhizobiales; family JAUVMS01; genus JAUVMS01. The sequence continues at coordinate 4,416 of JAUVMS010000173.1, forward strand.
GGATGGCGTCGGTGAAATCCTGAACCGCCTCATTGTGTTCGTTGAGGCGGACATGGGCCATCGCCCGATTGTTGTAGGCCGCGCTGTACTTTGGCGCCAGCAGGATCGCGCGATCGAAGTCCCTGATCGCCTCCTTGAGCATGCCAATGCCCAGGAGAACGTTGCCACGATTGTTGTATATTGCGGCATACTCAGGATAGAGCGAAACTGCGGCGTTGAAATCTTCGATCGCCTCCGGCGCCTTGCGCAGCCGCCACTGGGCGACGCCACGATCGTTAAGGATCGTCGCCTTGCGCTCGTTGGCAAGGTCCGGCTCACTCAAAGCCTCGGTATAAAGCGCAATTGACCGCTCGAAATTGCCACGAACCAGCTCTGCTCCGGCGTCGCGGATCTTGCTTGCAACCTCCTTTTGTTTTGCCCAGGCGGGCACGCTCGCTAGTCCAACGAGCGCAACCAGCAGACCGGTCAAAACGATTGCAAACAGTCGGTTAACCATCAAACATCTCACTACAGCGGCTCTCACCATACCATGCCAAATGGCGACGAGGCACCCGGTTGTATCGGCGAATCGAACGAGCCATTAAGCCGACAAAGTATGATGATTTTCACACTGCCTCGCTTTGGCAAGTTGATATTTTGGGTCTTCGGCTCTGTCCCATGAAAAAATCATACCAACTCGGTGCCGTGACGCGGGCGAATGATTGCGCCCACGCCAGACGTGTTTTCCCAATTGTAATAGGCATTTGGCTGGTTCTTCTAACATCAGGAGTGAACGCCGCGAGCCCTGAACAGCCCAAAGTCCCAAGCAATGAGGCTTTCGCCTCGTCACGCCAAACCGGTGATGCATCTGTCGGACCATCAAGCGTTGGTCTCGCGGCAGGTCAGCCCACACTCGACCAAATGATTGGCCAAATGTTGATGTTCGGCTTTCGCGGCCTGACGCCCGAAGCCCCCAATCTGGTCCGCGTTAGAGACCAGCTTCGCAATGGAACCATTGGCGGCGTCATCATCATGTCGCGAAACGTCAGCTCCAGCGAGAGGCTCAAACGGCTCATCGCGTCCATCCACGCCGCTGGCGCCCCCATCACCCCCTTCGTTGCCGTCGATCAGGAAGGCGGCCGCATTCAGCGCCTGAGCCCGCAAAAAGGCTTTCGAAACTTCCCTTCAGCTGTCGAAATCGCAGCAAGTAGCGACCCCAAGGACGCACGTCGAATCTATCGTGAACTCGCAACAGAGCTGGCCGACCATGGCATCAACCTCAATCTCGGCCCCGTCCTCGATCTTGCAACCAACAGCGCCAGCCCAATTATTGCCGGTCTCGACCGCAGCTATGGGACAGACCCAACCACCGTCACGAGATTTGCCCGCGCCTTTGTCGACGGCCATCGCGACGTTGGTCTGTTGACCGCCGCAAAGCACTTTCCAGGACACGGCTCGAGCGCTGTGGACAGCCACCAAGAACTCGTCGACATGTCGACCAGCTGGACGAAGACGGAACTCGTCCCTTATGCCGCGCTCGCCCAAGACGACCAGCTCGATATTGTGATGGTCGGCCATCTGTATCATCCAGAAGTTGCGGGCGATGTGCCGATCCCGGCAACATTGTCGAAACAGGCTATCGACGGCTTACTGCGCCGCGAGTTGGGTTTCAAGGGCGTGGTGATCACCGACGACATGGAAATGGGTGCTATCCGTCACCACTACGGCTTGCGTGACAGTATCGTTCGTGCCGTCAATGCCGGTGCCGATATCTTGCTGTTCACCAACATAATCAAGAATGATCCAAGCATGCCAGAGCGCGTCCAAAGCATTGTCCAATCGGCTGTGAAGGAGGGCACGATATCGCGAGAACGGATCCGCGCATCCTATGAGCGCATCATGAAACTGAAGGCGCAACTCGAGCCCACGCCCAAGTTCTCACGGAAGTGACGCCCATTGGTGATCGGCACCGGGCGAACAAAAGAACCACAGTCACGCGACCTCGACCGACTGCCCGGACGAACCCGAATTCTGAGACAGTCGTACCGCAATCGACAACATGATGGCGGTCATCGCAAACGCTGCCTGAAACCAGGTTTGCCACATGCCCCAGCTAAAAGTCGCGATGCCCATCGCCACGGCGAAACTCGCAAAGCATACGGGCTGAACGGATTCGTGCGTGCGGGCGAGCGCGCGCAACATCGCCAATCCCACCGCGAGCAACAACAGCGCACCAACCGCCCCCAACTCAAACCAGGTCTGTACGAACACATTGTGCGCATGTCGCCCGGTCCGCGGCGTGCCAAGATGATCGAGCGGCCCCCCAGCCGCCTCCTTCGCTCGCCGATCAATTTCTCTGGTCGAGTTGACGCCAACTCCGAAGATTGGGTTTCGCCAGGTTCGCTCGGCCGTAACACCCCAAACGATCACCCGCGATCGCGCTGAACGCGGCAGCCATTCCGCCTTGTGGAGTTCGGCACCGTAGAGGCCGCTCGCGATCGGCACGGCAAACAGGCATGCGACGATCCAAGCCGCTCCGACCAGCACCCGAGCGAGCGGCAGACTAAGGCGGCAGATCGCGAATACAACCAGCCCGGCAAGCAAGGCCACTTTTGATGCCTCGTGAACCGAACCAAACGTCGCGATTACCAG
>JAUVMS010000202.1 GCA_030600135.1 Hyphomicrobiales bacterium
ACCTGATACTTCCCAGCATTCACCAGGGCATCGAGAGCGTCGGCATTCGCTCGCAGATACCCAACGATGCGGCTGATTTTCTCGCGCAAGTCCATCAGGCCAACGCGCAGCGAAACACCGAGATGCTGAAATGCCTCGCCAACTTGGCGAAGGACTTCAATTCGATCGATGTCGTTCCCACGGTCTTGAAAGGCGGAGCATTTCTGCTCGATGATTGCGCGAACAAGAGCGCATGGCGCTTCATGGCGGATCTCGACCTTTTGGTCCCGCAAGCCGCGCTCGACACCTGCATCGCGAGCTGCCTGGAGCATGGGTTTGGTCTGACGAAAGAAGAGTACGACCCCGCACGCCACGCCCACTTCCCGCCGCTCATCAGCCCCTGCGAAACCTACTCGGTCGAGCTTCACACCAGGCTCTTCGGCCGTCGCCAATGCGGGCTGGAACCAGAGATTATCGATGCCGGCGGCGAGCGCTTCACGCTTGCATCGGCAAAACTAAAACGCCCCTCGTCGTTGCACCGCATCGTGCACCTCATTGCACATTCGCAGCTGCATCACCGCTACTTCGCGCTCAACAGGGTGCTGTTTCGCGATCTCTTGGACCTTTCCGCTCTGGCCAGCCATCCAGACAGAAATTGGCAATGGTCGGAGGTTCTCGCCCATTTCGATCGCGCCGAGGATCAGCGCGCCGCGAAGGGGCATCTGGCACTCTGGCATATCGCCATCAGTGCCGAAATCGAGGACGTGGTCGGCGAAGATGATATCGGCTGGGCCAACCGGGCGATGGAGCGACCCGACATGCAAGCCTGGCGGCGAAGCGCCCTGATGATCGTCGATACGGTCAAGCTGGAGGCCTCGAGACTTGCTCATGAAGGCGATGCCTGCGCGCGCATTCAGAGCGCGCTTCGTGATCCGAGCCGGTTGACCAACTGGGTCTCTCGCCGTCGCGATAGGATGCGGCAAGAAAACTGGTCGTGATCTATCCGAATTTGCGGCCGTTCGAGTGCGCTTGCGCCAGCGGCAAATGCTGTGCCTCAGCCCGCCGACCCGCTCAACCGGTGCTTAGGATATGATTGACGACGAGATCCGGCTCGTATTCCTGGCGGTCGGCCTGCGGGGTTGCGCCATAACGCTCGCGGTAGCGTTTGGAAAAGTGCGAGGCAGAGACGAAACCGGCAGCTATCGCCACCTCGACGATGGGTAAATTGGAATGCCGCAAAAGGCGGCGCGCTCGCTCGAGCCGCACATCAAGGTAGTAGCGGGCGGGCGAGCGTCCAAGATGCTGGCGAAACAATCGCTCGACGTGGCGCCGCGAAATGGCCGTCACTTGTGATATCTCCTCAAGTGACAGCGGTTCGGCGATATTGGCTTCCATCAGTTCGATGATCGAAAGTAGCCGTTGGTTTTGAACACCGATGCGGGCGCCGATGGGTAAGCGTTGGCGATCATGTGGTGGGCGAATGCGATCTATCAGGCATTGCTCGCACACTCTAGCAATGACGTGTTCGCCCTGTGCGATGCCGATCAAATGCAGCATCATGTCCAGCGAGGCGGTGCCGCCGGCGCAGGTGTAGATGTTTTGATCCACCTCGAACAGACACGACTTGACAAAGGCATCAGGAAAACGCTCTGCAAATCCTGGCAAGTTCTCCCAATGTATGGCGCAGCGCCGGTTGTTCAAAAGGCCAGATCGAGCAAGGATCCAGGCGCCGGTGCATAGCCCGCCAATACTGACGCCCTGGCTGTACATGCGGCGGAGCCAAGCAAATACACTGGAATCGTCGAATTGCTCGACCTCGACACCTGAGCAAACCAAAACCATACGCGTGCGAGTTGGATCCATGCAGGCGCGGCGAACCTCTTCCAGATCGCGCTCGACGCTGACAACGACGCCATTTGATGCCCGTACCGGCTCGCCACCCTTCGAGACGAGGTGCCAGTCGTAGACTGCGTGTCCCATCACACGATTGGTTAATCGCAAGGCTTCAATTGCCATCGAGAACGCAATCATGGAAAAGCGTGGTACCAGTAGGAAGTAGATGCTTTGCGCCAAAGCACCTCTCGGTGGCAATGTGGTCTCGCTGCTTGACACTCCGGCCTCCGCACTCGATCGCCCATTTACCCGATGCAGCCAGATAATCCGCTTTGTCGCCCGGGGCAATCGCCGAATTCCAATCGATATCATGAAGCCTTTGAACGGGGGAAGCCTGGAATTTTGAGCGTTAACCGAAACAGCCGGTGTCGGTTTCGAGCAAGCCAGCGTCGCCGGGGGTTGTGATCTCCTTGCGTGTTTCGTTACAAAGCTTTCAACGGAGTTGATGCGCGCGAGCCCCCCTGCCAATCGGACCCGTCAGATATTGGATCGGCAACGCACTGATTACTCATCCAACGATCGCTTTTGACGGGCCTAGGGCTCAGGCCGAGCTGATATGACACTCGAGAGAGCATAGGCCTATGACGAAATACTCACTCGGATCGCTCGTCCGTGAAGGGCTGTTCGGTCACAAACGCTGGTCGCCCGCATGGCGCGACGCCGCGCCGAAAGCGGCATACGACGCCGTTGTCATTGGCGGTGGCGGGCATGGATGCGCAACGGCCTACTATCTCGCAAAGAAACATGGGCTGAGCAACATCGCCATTGTCGAGAAGGGCTGGATCGGCGGTGGCAATGCGGGCCGAAATACCACGATTATCCGTTCGAACTATCTCTACGATGAGAGCGCAGCGATCTACGACCACGCCATGCAGCTGTGGAAGGGTTTGGGTCGCGAGCTCAACTTCAACATCATGATGAGCCACAGAGGCGTACTCAATCTCGCTCACGACGACGGCGAGGTGCGCCAGCTGAAGCGCCGGGTGGAAGCGAACCGTTTGAACGGCGTCGACGCGGAATGGCTCGACGCGGCGCAGGTCAAGGAAGTCTGCCCCATCATCAATATTTCAGCCGATATTCGCTACCCGGTGCTCGGCGCGACGTTGCAGCGCTCAGGCGGCGTTAATCGGCATGATGCGGTGGTGTGGGGCTATGCCCGCAAAGCCGATGAGATGGGCGTCGACATCATCCAAAACTGCGAGGTGACTGGGATCAAAACCGAGGGTGGTGCCGTGGTCGGGATCGAAACCACTCGCGGCGAAATTCGCACGCCCAAGGTGGCCAGCGTCGCCGCCGGCCACACGAGCGTCATCGCCAAGATGGTGGATCTGCGGTTGCCGATTGAGAGCCACCCATTGCAGGCGCTGGTTTCCGAACCGATAAAGCCTGTCAATCCATGCGTTATCATGTCCAATGCCGTGCACGCCTATTGCAGCCAATCCGACAAGGGCGAGTTGGTCATCGGCGCCGGCATCGATCACCAGATCTCCTATACGCAACGTGGCGGCTTCGACGTCATCGAGGAGACGATCGGCGCCATCGTCGAGATGTTCCCAATCTTTTCGCGGCTTCGGTTGATGCGCCAGTGGGGGGGCATTGTCGACGTTTGCCCCGACGCCAGTCCGATCATCTCCAAAACACCGGTCAAGGGCTTTTATGTCAACGGCGGTTGGGGAACGGGCGGCTGGAAGGCGACGCCGGGATCAGGCCATGTGTTTGCCGATCTCATCGCCAACGACGAACCCAACGTCATTGCCGCCCCCTTCGCCATTGAACGCTTTTGCTCCGGCAAGCTCGTGGCAGAGCACGGTGCGGCTGCTGTCGCGCACTGACCCAAGAGGACTTGGCCCATGTTCGTTATTGAATGCCCCTATTGCGGCCGCCGCGACCAAAGCGAGTTCTCCTATGGTGGCGAAGCGCACATCGCGCGGCCAACCGATAGTGCGGAACTGAGCGATGCCGAGTGGGCCGAGTACGTCTTCATGCGCACCAACACAAAGGGCGTGTTCGCCGAGCGCTGGGTGCACACGGCCGGATGCCGCAAGTGGTTCAACGCGATCCGGAACACGGCGAGCGACGAGATCTTGGCCGTCTACAAGGCGGGTGCGAGGCGACCCAAGGTCGAGAACCAACGGCTTGGGACACCAAGCGGCGAGCCTGCTATCGGCTCCGGCAACGATGCCGCAAAGGTGGTGCGTCCAAATGCGAGGTCTGGCAAATGAGCGAGCAGCCATTTCGCACGCAGTCCGGTGGATTGATCGAGCGAACGCGGCCGGTGTCGTTTTCCTTCGATGGCAAGAGCTATCAGGGCTTTGAGGGTGATACGCTCGCCTCGGCGCTGCTGGCGAATGGCGTGCACATGATCGGGCGGTCGTTCAAATACCATCGCCCGCGTGGGATTTTCGGGGCCGGGGCCGAAGATCCGGCCGGCCTCGTTCAAGTTGGAAAGGATGCGGCGACAACGGATCCAAACACGCGCGCAACCGAGCTCGAACTCTACGCAGGACTGGAGACGTTTGCTCAGAATTGCTGGCCGTCGCGCGAATTCGACCTTGGAACGCTCAACGATCTCTTCGCACGCTTCTTGCCAGCCGGATTTTATTACAAGACTTTTATGGGACCGCCCGGCAGTTGGATGTCGTTCGAGCCCTTCGTTCGAAAGGCGGCAGGGCTTGGCCTCAGTCCAACGGAGCCCGACCCCGACCATTATGAGCAAACCAACCGGCATTGCGACGTCCTTGTCATTGGCGGTGGACCGACCGGGCTCATGGCCGCGCATTCGGCGGCGCGGTCGGGCGCCCGGGTGATGTTGGCCGAGGAAACGCCAAGACTCGGTGGGCGATTGCACTCACTGGCGCCGAACGTTCATCAATTGGATGGCAAGGTCCCGGGCGACTGGGTCCGAGACATAGAAGCCGAGTTGGCCGCCAACGCCGACGTCAGGGTGCTGGTGCGAACCTGCGGCTTTGGATATTTCGCCGACAATTTTGTTGGCCTGATTGAGACGCTGCAAGACCACATGCCTCGCGGTGATCGAAACCCTCGTTTGCCTCGCCAGAGGCTCTGGCGCATTCGTGCCCAACGTGTCGTGCTGGCGACAGGGGCGCTGGAGCGTCCGCTAGTGTTTCACGGCAACGACCGACCAGGTGTCATGCTGGCCAGCGCGGTCCAGACCTATCTCCATCGCTACGGCGTCAAGGCTGGCGAGCATGCTGTCGTCTTCACCAACAATTCGAGTGCCTGGGAGGTGGCATTCGACCTCCTAAGGGCTGGCATCACCGTCAAGGCAATCATCGATACGCGAGCCGAGCCGGAGGCCGCGCTCATCAGAGCCGCCGCCGAGCGCGGAATTATGGTCATGAATTCGTCAACGATTGTCGCCACGGATGGCCGTAAACGGGTTCGGACCGCCGTGGTTCGAACGCTGACGGAGACCGGCGGGGTTACGGGCGAGGAGGCGCGTATCGACTGTGACCTCATCGCTGTTTCGGGCGGCTGGTCGCCCAACATCGCGCTCTTTTCGCAGTCGCGCGGCAAGCTACGCTACGACGACGAACTCGTGGGCTTTCGCCCAGCGCAATCGTGGCAGGCCGAGCACTCGGCAGGTGCGGCGAACGGCGCCTATGGGCTTGAAGATTGCCTCAAAGAGGGGGCGCAAGCAGGTGCCACGGCAGCCGAGGCGGCCGGTCATGTTGGCGAGGCAGCGGCAACACCTCAAGTGACAAGCCCGGATTACTCAGTCGACTATTACGCGAGCGCCACCTGGGAACTGCCATCTGGCCAACCGCCGAGCAAAACGCGAGCCTTCGTCGACTTGCAAAACGACGTCACGGCAAAAGATCTGCATCTCGCAGTGCGGGAAGGCTATCGCTCGGTCGAGCACGCAAAACGCTACACGACGACCGGCATGGGAACCGACCAAGGCAAGACATCGAGCGTCAACGCCTTTGGCATTTTGTCTGGCGTGCTCAACAAGTCGATCTCGGAAGTTGGTGTCACGACTTATCGTCAGCCCTACAAGCCGGTGACGTTTGGCGCGGTTGCTGGCCAGCACGCCGGAGCGCTTTTTCATCCACGCCGTACGACGCCCATGCACGACTGGCATGTCGAACACGGGAGCACATTCGAGATTGTGGGCGACTGGATGAGGGCACGCGCCTATCCCAAAGCCGACGAGAGCTTTGACGACGCCGTACAACGCGAAAGCCTTCAAGCGCGCAAGGCCATCGGCATTCTCGATGCCTCGACACTCGGCAAAATTGACATTCGCGGCAAGGATGCACGCGAATTCATCAACCGGATCTATACCAACGCCTGGCTGAAGCTGAAGCCCGGCCATTGTCGCTATGGCCTCATGCTCAACGAGGATGGCATGGTGTTCGACGATGGCTTGACCGCCTGCCTGGCCGACGATCACTTCCATATGACCACGACGACGGGCGGCGCGGCAACGGTGCTCAATTGGCTTGAGGAATATCACCAAACGGAGTGGCCGAAACTCGAGGTTTACATGAC
>JAUVMS010000164.1 GCA_030600135.1 Hyphomicrobiales bacterium
AGTACCGTCCGGGGCCTCACCTTCCGGCACTCGGGTCCCGTCGTCCTCAACTGCCGCCTCGGCAACTTCACGTTCAGCGGCATCGACATCGCCATCCTCGCCGTCTCCCCGCTGGGCGGCCATTTCCTCATCCGTCAGATAACCTTGGCCAACCTTGTGTGACGTCTGAAGAAATTCGACGACGAGCTTTGCGTCGGTGAAATCCTCGTCATAGTCGTTTAGTCCGTCGAGGTTCGCCAACACCGGGTCTGAGAGCCAAAGCTGCCGCAGCGCGCGACGCCGGATTGCTTCGGGCACGCCGGCTTTCATGAACCGCGTAAAGTCGGACTCATAGGTCAGCGCATCGAAGTCGACGTCCTCGAACGATTGAGGCGCATCCTCCTCGCCATCGCTCGCTGCCGTCTCGTTGCCAATTTCCAGCTCATCCTCGACAACCTCAGGCTGAAGCGCGGCCTCGCGAAGCTCGCCAGTCGGGGCGGCGTCCTGAGCATCGCCCGCCTCGGCTTCAGCACTGTCCGGTGTTATAGCAACCGGCATGTCGGTGTTCATCCGTCCGGGCTGCTTGGCCGGCGTTGTCCGCGCCAAGCCTGCGCGCGCATCCACCTTGCGGCGGGACCAGCGCTCGATGAAGTCATCGTCGGAGGTCGTCATATCTCTCCCCCTTCCTTTGGCGGGCGCGGCGTGAGGAAAATGGGCTCCTTGCCAAACTTGTGGTCTTCGATGTCGACCTCATCTCTCTTGCGCTTCTTGAATTTCTCCTCGACATGGTGGTCGTCAACGAACCGTTTGATCCACGCGATGAGCGTTTCGGGCATCGGCACCGGCTCGACAATATCCTCTCCCGAGTCCAGATAATCCTGTGCTTCGAAGGCCGAAACCGTGGCCAAATGCACCTCCACAGGTCGCTCGCTATCGTCGGTCTCGGCTTCCCGCAATACGACGTAAACGGCCGGCTGCTCGTTCTGCAGGTTGACCCGATAGGCCTCGGTTTCCTTGCGATGCAGCTCGAGCGGCACCGTGGCCGCGTAGTAATGCACCCAGCCTGGACCGCGCTTGAGCTCTTTCCACGCCACCACATCCGGGGCGCCGACAATGACACCGGTCGGTCGCCAGGCATAGTCGAGCCAGGGATTGTCCACCTCCTCGCGGGCAACGACAATTCCGAGCGGCACGGTAGCTGACCGTAGATTTGATGACTTCAAAGCATACCTCTCAGTAACGCAAGCTGAACGTCCAAACGGATTAAATCATAGCCCAGTAGCGCTGCGCCCAAGACTATAATATGGTTCCTGTCCGTACGCACGCAATGTGTTGCATCGAGCTGAAAACCAGAACAATTCGCCACCGGGAAACGTTCAAATTTGGATAGGGAATAGATGATCGACAAGCCGCTGGGCCGAGGCGCCGACAAACCTCGACTATTGGTCTGCAATTGCGAACGCACGATGGATCTCGACGGCGAAAAGCTGGCCAAGGCCTTGGGGCGAGATGGCAAGCTCGTCGTGCATCACCAGCTTTGTCGCGCTGAGATCGACAGCTTTGAAAAAGCGCTCCAGGGTGATGAACCGCTGCTCGTGGCGTGCACTCAGGAGGCGCCTCTTTTCAGCGAACTGGCCGAGGACCAAGACGGTCCGCCGGTCGCGTTTACCAACATTCGCGAGCGCGCCGGCTGGTGCGATGCAAATGCCGATGCGCTACCAAAAATCGCCGCGCTGCTGACCGAAGCGCAGTATCGCTCGGTCCCAACCGGTCTCACCGCTCTCGCCTCGGACGGCACCTGCCTCGTCTATGGTAAAGGTCAGCAAGCGCTGGACGCCGCGATCCAACTCGCCGGTCGGTTGAGCGTTACGCTGCTACTGGCCGACCCGAGCGACGCTACGCCGCCGAACGTCGCCCATGTGCCGATTTACAAGGGACGCATCAACCGGGCCAGTGGCGTGTTGGGTGGCTTTGAAATCGTCGTCGACGACTACGCCCCCGCAATTCCGTCATCGCGCGCCGAACTCGAGTTTGTGATGGCCCGAGATGGCGTACGTTCCGAGTGCGACTTAGTCCTCGATCTATCTGGCGAAGCCCCGCTCTTTGCCGACCACCCACGTCGCGACGGCTACTACAAAGTTGAGCCTGGCCATCCGGCGGCATTGGCCGAAGCCATGTTCGAGATGACCGATATGGTCGGCCAGTTCGAAAAGCCGATCTACGTGACCTACGACGCCGACATCTGCGCCCACGGGCGCAACGGCAAGGTTGGTTGCAGCAAATGCTTGGACAATTGCCCGACTGGCGCCATTCAGCCCGACGGCGATGCTGTTGTGATTGACATGGGCATTTGCGGTGGTTGTGGCAACTGCAGCGCGGTTTGCCCGACCGGTGCTGTCAGCTATGCCTATCCCGCCCGCACAGACCTTATTGGTCGCGGTCGCGTTCTCCTCGGCGCTTATGCGAGTGCCGGCGGCAAGGACCCCGTCCTTTTGATCCATGACGAGCACCAAGGCGCGGAACTGATCGCCGCCTTGGCGCGCTTTTCAAGCGGGCTGCCGGTGAACGTCTTGCCTCTTGCGCTCTACTCCGTCATGCAGCTCGGCCACGACGCACTGGCGACGATGCTGACGGCGGGCGCCTGCCACGTCGTGGTCCTGGCGCCGCCCAACCACCCCGAGGAGCTACCAGCGCTTGAAGGCGAGGTGGCCCTCACAAATTCAATTTTGGCCGAACTCGGTTTTGCAGGCGCGCGCTGTCAGGTGCTGACGGAACGTGATCCCGACATAGTGAAAGAGGCACTTGACGCTCTCCAGCCGGTCACCGCGCTTGTCCCGTCGACCTTTGCCATCTCCGGTGCCAAGCGAGAGGTCGCGCGAGCCGCGCTCGCCAAGATTCATGCCGCTGCTCCTGAGCCCAAGGAGCTTATTCTCCTCCCCGATGGCGCTCCCTATGGCCGTATCCGTATCGACGTTGCGGGCTGCACGCTTTGTCTCGCGTGCGTTGGCTGCTGCCCGGCCAATGCACTGGCGGACGATCCCGAGCGCCCCCGCGTTAGCTTTACCGAAGCGGCTTGCGTGCAGTGCGGGCTGTGCAGGACCATGTGTCCTGAAAACGTCATCACGCTGGAGCCGCGCTATGATTTCACGCCTGCGGCGTTGACACCGGCGGTGCTCAACGAGGAAGCCCCGTTCGAATGCGTTCGCTGCGGCAAGCCATTCGGCGTGCGCAGCACCATCGAGCGTGTTGTCGCCCAGCTGCAAGGCAAGCATTCCATGTTCCAGAACGCCGACCAAGTCCAGCTCATCAAGATGTGCGACGAGTGCCGTATCGTTGCCACGTCTGAAGCCGGCGGTGACCCAATGGCGTTGGGCACGCCACCTCGCGTACGCACGACGGAGGATTATTTAGAAGCCGAGGCAAAGGCGAGAGCCACTGGCAAGAAGCCAGAGGATTTCCTCGATTGAACCAGATGGCTTCCGCTGCATCGCGATCCGATTTCGTCTTGCGCAACGAGTTATTGTTGGCTCTTTCCGGCTGCTTGGAACGAAGGCGTTCAAGACGTTTGGGTGATGGGCAAATTGACCAATATGTTCTGGGGCTTCATCTTCAGTCGGCCGTCATTTCCTTTTGCCAGACCGAGGTAAATTGGTTGCCCGCGTGCCTGCTCGACCAAGACGCTTTGGTCGGGAAGCTGCAGGGTGAATAGCGCAACAATATTTTCCCCCATGTCGATCGGAAACTCTTGATTCTCCACCAGCGCGTTAAAAATCTCACTCGCCGCACGATCGAGACCTAGCACGTAGTTACCAGGTTCGTAGTCAAACGCTTTTTTGGGTGCAACCCGCGTTTCGACAGACAAAAAATGACCGATCCAACTTTCGATGACACGCGCAATCGCATCAACCGCCGGCTGTCCGAAGCGAAAGTCGATTACCGTGTCAAAGCGGTCCGAGCGCTCCCAGTAGATCGACTTGTTCTCCTCGTCGAGCACGTCGAGCTCGACCGATCGCGCGGCCGTTCCACTTTGCGCCAGCAGGCGTCCCAGACCACCAGCGGCCCCTGTGTCTGAATACATTTCGACGATTTCACGGTCGGCAAGCATGATGCGATCGTTCTCTGTGTTGACGTTTTGCTCGCGGAAGAAAAGCTCGCCTGCCCTCAGCCGTATTGGATCGCTAACATCCGTCAGGACCTTGCGCAGTATGACGTGAACCAACTGATCCAGGAAAAGTGGGGGTATGCGTGGAGCACCCGGCCGGACCAGTTTGAGATACCCCGCTTCCAACGTTCCGGCCGCGCTCAACACGTCGCGAAATCCAAGCAGGAACCGATAATTATCTCGCACATCGTCATCCGCGAGCAATTCCAGCTGGGCCGGCTCGACCTGGCGGAATGGATCCGCCATGAGGTCCTCGAAGAGCTTGACCTCTACAGCGCATGAATCATCGATCGGATGGATTTCGGGTCGCGTGTAGTAGGCCCGCAGGAAGTCCGGCGTCAGCGCGAGCCAACCGCTCTCGTTTCGCTCCAGCAGATGCTGCCCCGCCGAGCGCCAGAATTCAGGACTAGTCATCGACAACGGTCCATACGCGGCTGTGGATTGGTTGATCGGTGGGTGGCTGGATGGTTCGAAACGCCTCACGGATCTCACCGTCCTCATCTAGGCTGCGCTGGACCGTGAAGACTGTATTGATTAGCGCATCGGCAACGAGATCTTGAATGAACGCAATTTCCTCCCTGGCCGCTCCGAGGCCGGCCTCCAAATTGGGCGCCCCGTAGTTGTCGACGAAATGTTGCGCAAGCCGGTGTTCCTGCTCTTCAAGCTCATCTGCACCGATCTCCGCGACGCAGGAAAACGTCGAGCGGCCGAGACTTGTGAGCCCAAGGAACCCATTGGCAAAGGCCTGTCGCCTTTTTCCCGTCAAGTCGGACTGCTCGTCTTGGCAAAACTCAAAAGCTCCGGAGATGACCCATTCACCGGGCGTGGCGGCAACCGCGAACACATTGGTGTCCGATTGATCGAAGCGGATTGCAGACAAGAGCTTCATTGATCTAGCCCTCGCCGTTTCGCTTGTGGTTTTGTGCCTCTTTGAGCGCGTTTCCCAGACCGAGACTCCTCGCCGGACCATCGTCGGGCTTGAGCAACGAGTTGCCTTCCTCGTCAAGACCCAGCGTTCGCCCCCGAATTTCACGCCCACCCAAATGGTATGTCTTATCCTCTTCACGTCCTTCGGCCCGCACCATCCATGCATCGTGAACAGGGCGAAAACCATCGTCTTGCCAGATGTTCAACCAGGTCAGGAAATGCCGGCTATAGGAGCCGATGAGTTGCCCGCGTGTCAGATCTTCGCAACCTTCCTCGGCAAGCACCGTCGCCTCCGGCATCATTCCGGGCTCCATGTCGTGGGCGTCATGCATCAGCGCCACTTGAAAACCGACCACCAACCAATCCGGAACGTCGTCTCGTGCCGCCGCCGCGGGCCATGCCGCGGAAACCTGCCCGACTTGCGCGCCGTTGACGAGAATGTCGCCCGGCCAGCCGAATGTCACCGCCACCTGCGGTGGTGCCAGGGCACCCAGGCAATCGCCTGAGGCCACCAGCGCCAGCGGTACCATTTGCAACGCTTGCGACAGCGGACATTCGGGCTCGAGCACGATTGCGAGTTCGCCCTTCGGTACAGCGCGGCTCCACACTACGTCGCCGGCACCAAACTGGCCGGCCCCTATACCTCTGACGGCGGCTGCCATGGCATTTTCGCTATCATTGATCGGATGCCCGGCCAAGAGGGGCGGAAATGTCGGGTCGTCGTTGTTCACGGCATCTCAACCAAGCTCGATTTCGCCGTCGACCATATGCTTGAGATCCGCATTGTCTGCCGTCAGAACCATGCGCACCTTGAGCGTGCCGCCGGCCGGCAGGTTCTGTTCGCGAACCGCCGCCTCGATCGCCTGCTGCGAGGTGACACCCACCTGCTTCAGGAATTTCCTCAGCGACATGTTGAATTTCTCACTGTCCACTTTTTTCCACTCCATGGCTCGGCGTGCCCAGTTGAAGTCCGCGCACGCGTTCGACTTTCATGTTCAACTTGCGCCGCCGCCCGTCACGCAGGACCCTAAGAGGCAGCGTGAACGGTGGTGGCTGTGCATTCATGACACTGCGGAAATCTGCCGGTTTGCGGATCCGTCGGCCACCGGCGCGCACGATCAAATCGCCGGGCTTCAGGCCAGCTCGCGCTGCGGGCGATGCCGGTCGAACCAGTACGATACGCGCCGCCAGCTTTCCGGTCGCCAGTCGATTGAACGATCGGCCGAGCCGCAATCCCGAAAGCACCCGTGTCACTCGGCCAGTCTTCACCAACTCCTCCATAACCCACGTCACGAGCGCCGCAGAGACGGCGAAGTTTACACCAATATTGGCATCGGACGACTTCGTGAATATGGCAGAGAGTAAACCAACGAAATTTCCGTCACGCGTCACCAGAGCGCCGCCGGAGGCTCCAGGGTTCACGCTAGCATCCGTTTGGATGAAATCTTCGATTTCATTGAAGCCGACACCGGCTCTGTTGATCCCGGAAACCACGCCGCACGTTAGCGACAGCCCTAGGCCGAATGCATTGCCGATCGTGCAAACTTGAGCGCCGAGTTCGATCGGTGCATCGGCGAATTCGATTGCCGGCAATGCTTGCTCGATCCTGAGTGCGGCAAGATCCGTTGGCTTGTCGATGGCGATCAACTTGGCGTCGAGAATGTCTCCGTCGGATGTGCGTACCCGCAGCGAAATCGCCTTTGCAACGACATGCGCGGCCGTCGCAATGATGTGACCGTCCTGAATGACGACACCGCTGGCTTCCGGCTCCTCATTGCGTTGTGCGTCGCTGGGCCATTCCGGCAGCACGCTGACGACTGACTGCAATGCGCTGGTGAGGTTGCGAGCGGCGCGGCTTTCGGCACACGCTACATCTGTCACCAAAATTGACAGGGCCAGACCGAAAACAAACGTAGCCGACGAACTAACCGTCGGCATTTGCTACAGGCGGCCGCACGTTGCCGGTCGTCGACAAATAGACCTCTTGCGCCGACCGGTCGACCTTGTCCAGCAATGCAGCCGACATTGCGGTAATAAACGCCAGTACCAGGAGGCTGGAGACGAAGGCTTTCATGTCAATTCCCCTGTGAAGACGTCGCGCCCTCTCTCTTTTTGGTCGCCGTCTTGAGATAGGCAATGAGCGCATCGATTTTCTTACCATCTTTGATGCGCTGCAAGGGCATCTTTGTGCCCGGCAGATAGTGGTTCGGACCGAGCGAGAAGAGCTTAGCGATGGTTTCCTCCGACCACACGATGTCGCTGCC
>JAUVMS010000172.1 GCA_030600135.1 Hyphomicrobiales bacterium
ATTTGGGGCCGTGCTCGGCGCGCTGGTACGCACAAAGATTGTCGGCCGTCGCAAAGTCATCGTTGACACCCACCCGGGCGGCTTTGTGCCTGAGGCGGTGACCTGGAACGAACTGGCGATCAACTTCGTGACCGGTGTCATCGTCAATGCCGCGGTCTATGCCTGGAATGTGATTATTCCAATGACTGTCGCATAGCCGAGTGAGGTGGTTGTACCGAATTTTCGCGATTGTGCTGGCAATCGCTCTGCTTTGCGGTGCGCTGCTCGTCTGGGAGAGCGCCGGGCGCTCGCGGGTTTACGAAGCGGCGGCGCGCGACCCGGCCGAAGCGGCGATGCTAATCGCTCGGAGCTGGCCGACTGACCTCGCAAAGTGTGGTGACCAGGGGTTGAGCCGCGACGTCCAGGCGTTGCTGGGAGCGCTCTTTGCCATCGAAGGATTTGCCACCGGCCGTCTTGAGCGGTTGGCGGAAACGGCCACCGCAAGGCTCGCGAGTGTGGTTGGTGTTGGACCACCGGATCTGAGCTATGGTCCGGGTCAAATCAGGCTGTCGGCCGCCGAACGCGTTCTCGCCAGATATGATCAGCTCACCATTGCCAGGCCGCAGCTGGCCGAGCGCCTGCTAGACGCTTGCTTTAGCCGATACGTGGCCAGCCTGATTGTCGCCGACCTCGCCGAATTCCAATTGCCAATTGGCATTCTTGCCCGCGAGGATGTCATCAAAGCCATCGCGCTTTACAACGGGCAGCGAGCACCCGATTCAACGCCCCCGACGCGAACCGCCGTGTCACATGCCGTCTACCGCGAAGTCGCCTACCATCTCTTCCAACTCTTCCGGTTCGAAGGCACCAACCAGCGCTAGAGCGTGATCAGACCAAATAGACGCAATTCTGCTTGTCGAGTGGCGTGCGCGAGCGGTGGTGAAACGGTCGCAGGGCGATGCGGCGCATCCGTCAAGACCGGTTCGCCGCCGGGCGCCCGCCAATCGCAAGCCCCCATTCCTGACTGGAAAAAAGAGGGGGACGGGCGCTTTTGCGCCAATCTCGGTGCCAAGTTGCTTGCCCGTATCACCGATACGCGCGGCGCGCCTCGGCTTGACCTTGGCGTAAATTCGCTCCGTCAGAATGCGTCGATTTGGTCTGATCAGGCTCTAGTTTGTTGGCGATGACGTCTTGTCGCGTGGATGAGTTTGAGGAACGATTTCCGTTTCGCGAGAATCTAGCTAAAGAGACCCTATGCTGCGCGTCGAGGATTTGACGGTACCCGGCCTCGCGCCGATCTCATTTGAAGTTGGTGCGGGAACTTGCCTCGTCATACAGGGCCCTTCGGGCTCAGGAAAAACCCTCATCATGAGGGCAATGGCCGATCTCGATCCGGTCAACGGCTACATCTATGTCCAGGGTCGCGAGCGCGAGGAGATGAGCGGCCCGGATTGGCGCAGCCTCGTGCGTTATGGTGCCGCCGAGCCCGGCTGGTGGGCGCCGGTGCCGCGTGCCCATTTCGAGGCCGACGCCCAGGTTGATCGCGTCGTTGTCGCACTCGGATTGCCGAACACTGCACTAGACCGCCCACTAACCGAACTCTCGACCGGCGAGCGTCAGCGCCTTGCCCTCATCAGAACGCTGTCGGGCAATCCCAAGGTCCTGCTGCTCGATGAGCCGACGGCGGCCCTCGACAAAACTTCTGCCGACCTGGCCGAGGAACTTATCAAATTTCAATTGCGGAGTGGCAAGGCAGTCGTCCTCGTGACCCACGACGAGGGCCAAGCGTTGCGATTGGCCGATCAGTGGCTGATCCTTCGCAACGGCTCAGGCAAGGTTTTCCGGCGATGACGTATGTATCGCTTTCCAACTTCGATCTGGTGATTGCCGCAGGTCTTCTGCTGATCAACGGCGCACTTTCGCTGGCCTTTCGTCTGGGTCTGGAGCGAAGTCTTGCGATTGCCGCCGTGCGCATGGTCGTACAGTTGGGGGCGATCGGCTTCGTATTGCGGTTCATTTTTGCCCAAACGTCACCCGCATGGACGGTGGCCCTCGCCCTAGTAATGGTTATTGCCGCGGGACGCGAGGTTTGGGCGCGACAGACCAATCCGTTCAAAGGCTGGTGGACCTATGGCCTCGGTACCAGCACGCTGCTCTTCGTCGGCATTTTGGGAACGGTTTTCGGCGTCGCCGGTTTGATCGGGCCGGAGCCCTGGTATGCCGCCCGGTTCATTTTGCCGATCATGGGGATGATGTTGGGCAATGCGCTGACAGGCGTGAGTTTGGCCCTCGAGACGTTGACGGCGACGGCGAGACGCGAGCGCACCGCGATAGAGGCCCGCATTGCACTGGGCGATACCCGGCTGCAGGCCCTTCAGGAGGCACTGCGCCAGGCCCTGAAGACCGGGACAATGCCGATCATCAATGCCATGGCGGCTTCAGGCATTGTCGCATTGCCGGGCATGATGACCGGGCAAATCCTCTCCGGTGTCGATCCTGTCGAGGCCACCAAGTATCAGTTGCTGATCATGTTCTTGATCGCCGGAACCACGGCGCTCGGCGTATTGATTGCCACATTCGGTGGCGTCTATTTGCTAACCGACGAACGGCACCGGTTGAGGCTCGATCGTCTGGCGGGTTAGAGCGCTCTTTGGGCAAATGCCATCGGGAATTGCTCGCCTGCGCAGTGGCCAAGCGCCTTGAGACTCACGCCTGGTCAGGACTTACTTCGGCTCGTTTTGCCTCGGTTGCGCGGTTTGGCTCGAGGTTTTGGCTTTTCTGGCGCCACGTATGGCTCAAAGGTATTTCCATCGCTGGTCAGCAGCTTGAGATACTTTGGGTGCAGGAAGAGCTTGTCACGCCCCTCCTTGTGCTCCTCGAGGACGCCCAGCTCGCAGAGGGTCTTGAGATACTTCGTCGCCGTGTTGCGGGTGGCGATACCACCCTCCATGAGATAGCGCTTTCGGCAATAGGGCTGCACGAACATCAGCTCGATAAGTTCGTAGCGATAAATTTTTGGCGCGCTCGTCGAGACAAATTCGATGGTGTGATCGAACAATTCCTTGATCGAGGCGATCTTATCAGTCGTCCATTTGGCCGTAATGGCAACGGCCTCCAACATGTACGTGATCCATGGCTCCCATGCGCCGTGCTGTGTGACGGCAAGCAGTAAGCGATAATAATTCGATTTGCTTCTCAAGATGTGCCGGCTCAGATAGAGAATTGGCAGGTCGAGCAAGCCCTGATCGATGAGGTACAAGATATTGATGATCCGCCCGGTGCGGCCATTGCCGTCGACGAACGGATGGATGGCTTCGAACTGATAGTGCGCCAATGCCATACGCACCAGAGGATCGAGGTCGGAGTCTGCGTTCAGAAATTGCTCCCAATTCGTGAGCTTCTCGCGGATCACTGCTCCACGATCTGGTGGTGTGTAGATGATCTCGCCCGTGCGGTCGTTTTGTAGCTTGGTGCCCGCGGTGGTGCGAATGTCGAGGTCGACTGCTTTGATGGTTTGGCACAGTTGCACGGCGGTTGCTGCTGCCAGCGGGTGGTCGTGCAACCCCTGCCAACCTTGGTAGAGCGCCTGGCGATAGCGCAGTGCTTCTTTTGTGGCGGGACTGGTGCTGGCCGAGCTGACATTGGCCTCGCGGAATAGTTCATCGGTCGTCGTGACGATATTCTCGATCTCCGAGGAATCCCTGGCCTCCAGGAGTGGGATCGAGTTGATCAACACCGTTTGATTGGGGATCAGTTCGGCGGCCTGTTTGAGTTCCGCCAGTGCCGCGCGCGCTTCGATGCACGCCTTCAGCACTGTTTTTGATTCAACGTCGCGCTGGGGTGGCAGCAGCGGCAAGTCGTTGTATGGACGGTTTGGGTCGAATGCTGGCGCGTTCTGGGCGCGGCGGGATCTGGGTTTTTTCGTCATGCCATCACTATATGCACACGCCTTGTGCGCGCCATGGAAAAGCGCCCAAAACATCAAGAAAATTGTGCATATCTACAGGACGCGCCCAACCAGAGTGCATTTGATGGCGATGGGCACAAGCTGTGCCGACGGAGCCATATTTGTCCCAATGTTAGGAAATGGCGGGTGCAAGCCGCGCAGGAACAATTCCCCGCCACCATTTATTCTCCACCTGCAGCGGCAACCTCATAGGCCTCAGTCGCCGCCATCCAGGTTTCTTCGGCTGCCTCGCGCGCCTTGACCAACCGGCCGCGCTCTTTGGTCCACGCCAAAGCCTTGTCGGGCGAGCGCGCGTAAATTCTCGCATCGGCCAAACGGGCATCGAGCACGGAGATTTCCAGCGACAACGCCTCAATCCGGCGCTCGCCCGCCTCCATCTCGCGCTTCAAAGGGGCGATTTGCTGGCGCCGATCGGCGGCAATCCGGCGCTGTTCCTTCTGGCTTGAGAATGCGCTCGAATTTGCTCCGCCGTCACGATCCGACCCCGTGCGGCCTCCTGCGCCAGAACCCGTTCTCGCCTGGCCACTGCCACGGGCCGAGAGACACTCGGCGCGATAGCTATCCAGGTCGCCCTCGTAAGGAGCCACTGTCCCGTTCGCCACCAGCCAGAGCCGGTCGGCCGTTGCCTCGATCAGATGACGATCGTGGCTGATCAAAATGACCGCGCCCTCATAGTCGTTGAGCGCATGGATGAGCGCCTCGCGGCTGTCGACGTCCAGGTGGTTGGTCGGCTCATCGAGGATCAGAATATGGGGCCCATGAAAGGCAGCGAGGGCAAACAGCAGTCGTGCTTTCTCGCCACCGGAAAGGTTGGCGCATTTGGTGTCGGCCTTGCCGGGACCGAAGCCCAGCCCTCCAAGCCTGGCGCGTTTTTGCGCCTCAGTTGCGTCCTTCATGAGCGTCGCGATGTGATCGTAGGATGATTGCCGCGGATTGAGCTCGTCGAGCTGATGCTGTGCGAAATAGCCGAATTCGAGCTTTTTTGAACAGCGCCGGTGGCCACCAAGAGGTGCCAGCCGGCCGACAATGAGCTTGGCAAACGTACTCTTGCCGTTGCCATTGGCCCCAAGCAGCCCGATACGGTCGTCCTGGTCGATCCTAAGGCTGAGATCGCGCAGTACCGCATCATGTGCGTCATAGCCGACGCTCGCGTCCTCGAGCCGCAGCAGCGGATTGCCCAGTTGCTTGGCTGGGTTGGGAAAGAGAAACGGTGCGACGCGTTCCTCGATTTGCGCTGCGATCGGCTGCATGCGCTCCAGCGCCTTCAGGCGACTTTGCGCCTGGCGCGCCTTGGTGGCCTTGTAGCGGAAGCGATCGACGAACGCCTGCATATGCCGGCGAGCGGCGTCCTGTTTGGCCATGAGCTTGAGGTCGAGCCGCTGTTTTTCGCGCCGCTGCTCTTCGAAATCGTCATAGCCGCCAGAATAGAGCGATAATTTGCCCTGGCGCAAATGCAGGATGGACGACACCACGGTATTCAAGAGTTCGCGATCGTGGCTGACGATGATTACCGTGTGCGGGTAGTTTTTGAGGAAGGATTCGAGCCACAGGCTGCCCTCGAGGTCCAGGTAGTTCGTCGGTTCGTCCAAAAGCAGGATATCGGGCGCCGCGAAAAGCGCTGACGCCAGTGCCACCCGCATGCGCCACCCGCCCGAGTATTCAGCGCACGGCTTTTGCTGGGCCTCCTCGTTGAACCCAAGTCCGGCCAAAATTGCCGCCGCCCGCGCGGGCGCTGAGTAGGCGTCGATATCATTTAGTCTGAGTTGGATCTCGGCGATCCGATGCGGGTCCGTGGCGGTTTCGGCCTCGCTGAGCAGGGCGGCGCGCTCAGTCTCGGCTGCCAGCACGGTGTCAATGAGGCTCTCCGGGCCCCCGGGCGCCTCCTGCGCGACAATACCCACAGTCGTGTTCTTTGCCGTTGTGATGCTTCCATCGTCCGGCACCAACTCGCCTGAAATCAGGCGCAGCAGCGTTGTCTTGCCCGCACCGTTGCGCCCGACCAGACCGACCGTGTGGCCCGTCGGAACACCTGCCGTTGCGCCATCGAATATTGCTCGGCCCTCGATCCGAAATGTCAGGTCGTTGATGTGCAGCATGGGCTGAGGGCATAGCCGAGCCGGATGAGCTTGTCACCACTGTGTGCATCCCGGACCGTTCCGACCTGACACTTCGCGCCGCTAACGGTTGCACGCGGCTTGGGCATGCCTGGAAGAAGCGCCCAAAAAAGCACGAAACATGTGCACATCAACACAATGGGCCCAACACAGGTGCATGTCGCGTCAAGAGGGTCGAGCTTCGCCCTGGTGTGTCGAGCCGCAGCATGGCGTCATGCGCGGATGGTGACCGAGTTCAGGCCGGATTATCAAAATCTTGCATCGGAAAGTCAGTGTGGAAATTGAAGGTTAATGTTTTTGAATTAGAGTTTCAACAATCAGGAATTAATTCGGGCTGTTCCACGGTATTGGCTGTTATGAAGAGTTACGGTTCCAGGCTCCACATTCTCACGAACTATATTAAATCGGTTCTATTGTTGATTTTTCTAGTTGTGCTCATTTTTGTTCTCTCAATATGCGTCGCATTGGTCATCGAAACTTTTACGGCCGAGTACGAAATTTACTACTATTATGAAGCCGATGACATTTTCTTTTATTTACTCGCTTTAGCAATTACCGACGTCATACATTATGCTCCCCAGATCGCGATATTCTGCGTCATCTGGATCGCCATCGGCTTCCTGTTGAACCAAACGTTGATCTGTGGCGCAACGGGCGCTCGAAGCGTCGATGCGAAACGCGCTCCTCGAGTCCACCGTCTGCTGTCCGGGTTATGCCAACGCCATGGCATAGACATGCCGAAACTGGCAATGATCGATGTGCCTGAAATGAACGCCTATGCCAGTGGATTGAACCGCGATCAGTACACCGTTACCGTGACCACGGGATTGACGAAAAAACTCAACGACGATGAATTGGAAACAGTGCTGGCGCACGAGTTGACCCATATTCGAAACAACGATGTGCGCCTCATGGTTATTGCTTCGGTGATTGCTGGATCGTTCGTTTTTGTCGGAGAAATGCTCTTTTGTTCGTTTCGCAAGTCTATGATTCTGATATTTGGTAGCGACGAAGACGATATG
>JAUVMS010000300.1 GCA_030600135.1 Hyphomicrobiales bacterium
CGAAGGCCTCGACCATCCAATTGGGATAGCCACCGGGGCTTGCCACCATGCCAAACCGTAGGATGGCGACGCTGGCGCCCTGCTCGTGGGCGCGGAAGGCGGCGAGCTCCCAGTCGTGGATCAAGGATTTGACGAACGATGCCGGTTTGCCCAGAGGCGCCCGCTCGTCGTAGCTCTCGCCCAGCTGTCCGGGATAAATCGCGAACGAGGAGGCGCTCAGCAAACGCACCGGTTTGCCGGCGATGGCATCAGCGATTTTCTCGGTCGTCACTACACGCGAAGCTCGAACGCGCTCGCGCTTGGTCTGGCTCCAGCGTCCCCGCACCGGCTCACCCATGAGGTGGACCACCAAATCGACGTCTTGGAATGCACGATCGGGCGGCAGCTCCGTCATGGGGTGCCACTCGACGATGCCGACGGCCTCGCCGAACATTTCTAAGGCGCGGTGCGGGCGCCGGGTCAAGACTCGTACCTCGGCTCCGATGTGCAGAAAGCGCCCGGTCACGGCTCGGCCGATCAGTCCTGTCGCTCCCGTGATGAGAACGGTCATTTCGGGCGATCCATGATCACGCACAAATCCCCTCGTGTTTCCGCCGCCGACCCCGGCGCCTGGTGGTCATCTCGCGCCATTGCTGTGCGTTGGCAGGCTCACCGTTGAGCTGATCGGCGCGGGCGACGCCGTGGTAGCACAATTTCCTGTATCGGTGCCGTGGCGGCAAGTAGCGGCGGGCGGTCGACTGCCAGAACCCGCGTACACCCTTTCGGCAATCCGGCAAGCGTTAGCGGTGGGCGTGGCTTACGTTTCTTTGTTCTCGGTTTTGGCGGTGCTGTCGGCCGGTTGAGCAATGCAATCCAGTTTTTTAGGTCCTTGCCACATTTGTGCGATCTGGGTGCTGGTGCCTGGGGGCGACAGTCTTTGCTTCCCGCCGGGCAGCGAATGCGCACGTGAAAGTGGTAGTAGTGGCCCCAATATGGGCGGATCTTGGCGAGCCATTTTTTATCGTCGCCGGCGGCGTCGCAGAGCCCTTTCTTGATCGCAGGATGAACGAAAATGCGCTCGACCTCGGAATAGGACACCGCCCGTTTCAGCAGGCGAACATGGGCTTTCGACCAAACCCAATGGTTCAATGTGGTCTTGCTCGCCAGCATCGATGTGGCGGAGATTTGCTCGCGTTCATTGTAGCTCAGCCGGCGCTTGGGCATCGGCGTCAGCCAGATGTCGGCATCGAGGCCGACTTGATGGCTGCGATGGCCGGAGAGCATCGGTCCGCCGCGCGGTTGCGCGAGGTCGCCGACGAGCAATCCGGGCCAACCATCGAGCTTTTGCGCATCCATTGCCAGGCGCTTGACGTAGCGCACCAGCATGGGATGTCCCCAATTGCGATTTCGCGAAAGCCGCATCGCCTGCCAGGCGGGTCCGTCGACCGGGAGTTGGACGCCTCCGGCCAGGCAACCTTTGGTGTAAAAGCCGATGGCGTGGGGCTTGAGCGGGGCGGCATTGAGCACGAAGCCGAATTGCTTCCTGGCTGGAATGGGTTCGGGGCGGGATTTGTTCTGCGCCTGGGCGACAAGTGACGCCAGCAGAATTGCAGAAATCAAAATCGGCAACCGAAGCATGGGCCCAAACTCCCTGCCGTCTGGGGGTGAGTTGTCTCGAATCAGGATTTTAGCGCAGTCTGAGGCTGATTTGGGGCCATGGATGCACGCAGTGGATGTGTGTTGGAGGGAAGCCGCAAGGCGAGCAGTTTTGTCCGCATACGTGTCAATCGTTCCGATTGTCGTTCGGGCAGCCTGCTAGGTGGCGCGAGCGCGCTCGGCACGTTTGCGTTCATGGGGGTCGAGATGGCGCTTTCTCAGCCTAATCGATGCTGGGGTGACCTCGACAAGTTCATCGTCTTCGATATAGGCGAGCGCCCGCTCGAGGGTCAATTTCATAGCGGGCGTCAAAAGCACGTTGTCGTCCTTTCCAGCGGCCCGGATGTTGGTGAGCTTCTTGCCTTTCAAGACGTTGACCTCGAGATCGTTGCCGCGGGTGTGCTCGCCAACGATCATGCCCCGATAAACCTGGGTCTGGGGCTCGATCATCATGGGACCACGATCCTCGAGGTTGAACAGTGAGTATGCGATCGCTTGGCCGGCCCCATTGGAGATCAGCACGCCGGTTCGCCGACGCGGCATGTCGCCGCGGTGGGGGGCGTATTGGTGAAACACGCGGTTCATGATCGCGGTGCCACGCGTATCCGACAAAAGCTCGCCCTGATAGCCGATCAGACCACGGGTCGGGACATGGAAAACGAGGCGCTGGCGGCCGCCGCCCGACGGTCGCATCTCGATCATCTCACCGCGACGTTGCGATAGCTTTTGCACGACGGCGCCTGAAAAGGCATCGTCGACGTCGATGATGACCTCCTCGATGGGTTCGAGGCACCGGCCGGTGGCTTCGTCCGTACGCATGACGACGCGTGGCCGCGACACGGTCAGCTCGAAGCCCTCGCGGCGCATGGTCTCGATGAGAATTGCAAGCTGCAGCTCGCCACGCCCGGCAACCTCGAAGGCGTCCTTGTCGGCGGTCTCGCGCACTTGAAGCGCGACGTTGCCTTCCGCCTCGCGCAAGAGCCGCTCGCGGATCACCCGGCTTTGCACCTTCTTGCCGTCGTTGCCGGCAAGGGGGCCGTCGTTGATGCGGAAGGTCATGGACAAGGTCGGCGGGTCGACCGGATCGGCGGCGATAGGCGCGCTCACATCGAGGTCAACGAGGGTATCGGCGACAGTGGCCCGGTCGAACCCGGCGATGGCGACAATATCGCCGGCTTGGCCATGCTCAATCGGTTGGCGCTCGAGACCGCGAAACGCCAGCACCTTCGATACCCGGCTTTGCTGGACGGTTGTTCCATCCCTGGCCAGCGCCTTGATCACGGCGTTGGGATGAATCGAACCTGACGTAATGCGACCGGTTAGCAGCCGCCCGAGATAAGGATCTGCCTCGACGGTGGTCGCCAGCATGCGAAATCGGCCTTCCTCGGTCATTGGCGGCGGCACGTGTTGGATCACGGTTTCAAAGAGTGGTGCCATGGTATCGCGTGCGCCATCAGGTGCCGCGGCCATCCAGCCCTCTTTCGCCGAACCATAAAGGATTGGGAAATCGAGCTGCTCGTCGTCGGCGTCGAGGGCGGCAAACAGATCGAAAACCTCGTCGACGACCTCGGCGTGACGCTCATCGGGCTTGTCGATCTTGTTGATGGCGACGATCGGCCTCAATCCGACCTTGAGCGCCTTGGAAACCACGAACTTGGTCTGCGGCATGGGGCCCTCGGAAGCGTCGACCAGGACAATCGCTCCATCGACCATGTTGAGGATACGCTCGACCTCGCCACCAAAGTCGGCATGCCCTGGTGTGTCGACGATGTTTATGCGGGCGTCGCGCCAAACCAACGACGTACATTTGGCGAGGATGGTGATGCCGCGCTCACGCTCGAGTTCGTTTGAATCCATGGCACGCTCGGCGATGCGCTGATTTTGCCTGAACGCACCGGACGCCCTCAACAGGACGTCGATGAGGGTGGTCTTGCCATGGTCAACGTGCGCGATGATCGCGATGTTGCGCAGCTTCATTGTGCGGATGCTCGGGTTGGACTGTTTGATCGCAAGCTTCTTTACGAAGCGGTCGACACACAAGCTGTGCGTTAGCACGACTCGCTTGCGACAGCGAGAGCTTTGATCGAACAGCATATGCGATCAATCGGGCATACATTCAAGACTGCACAATACTTGCAGAACACAATCCACAGATCATGAGATGTCCCATGATGGGACAATTGCCAGGAGTGATGTGGATGTTCGAGCGCTCGACGGTCGATAGTCTGAATGGCACGAGAAAGACCAGCTACCAGGTCCGGATCAGCCTCGACGATGGAACAAGCCTTACCGGCAAGCTTCATGTTGCGACGACGCGCGGCTTGGATGACGAGGTCAACAGCTCAAACGCATTTTTCGATTTCGAGCCCTATCAGGGACAACGCGCCATGATCGCCAAACGTTGTGTTCGAGCGATTGCCCGCTGCAATCTGCCGTCGGCCAAACAGCTCGAAAGCCGTGAGCGCCGTTTGGAAACTTGCGATCCCTATCAGATCCTCGGCGTAGCGCGGGGCGCTGACGACGAGTCGATCAAGCTAGCCTACCGCAGCCTGGCGAAGGTCTATCATCCTGATCGCGTAGCTGGCATCGACTTGCCGAAGGAAGTGACCGATTACATGAGCGCGGTCGTACGGCGGGTGAATGCGGCTTACGCGATGCTGCAAAATGGAGTTTCTGAACTGTCGGTCGAGCAAGGGCGTCGCGAACCGGTCTTCAGTCGAAGCGGTCGCGCTGATTAATCCGACATCAGATCTCGGGAGGTGGCATCGTCAACGCTGATGTTTGCGGAATTTCAGCATGGTTCATCGGTAGTTCGGCACCGGCGTGCTTGGTTCTGCGGCTCGACGGCTGGGTTATCGGCCGGGTCGGTTCCTCCAGATCGAACTCGTCGAGGAAGTGCTCGCGCAGCGCGTTGAACGCCTCCCAGATCGCATCACGAGCTGCGGCACGCTCCGGCGGGCTCAAACTGCGGCGCGAACGCGGATCCAATCGCTCCAAGGCCTTCCTCATGTCGTGCAGCGGCTCGTAAGGGTAGAGCCCGATGAGTGAGTCGGTCTCACCGATGTTGGCATAGACAATTCGCATGTAGTCGATGGCTCGGCTGATTCGGCCGTAGGCCTCGAAATAATCATCCAGCGACGGCTGCTCGCGGTCACAGAAAGTGATGAGGATCGACTTGGTGTCAACGATCTCGCGCCATTCCTCTCTGAGCGACTGCAGGAACGCCACGCGTCTTTGAAGCACATGTGCCAAATAGGCGGCGATCGCGGTCGCCAGGATCAACGACATGTCGCGCAGGAAATCATAAATGTTCGCGAACGCGGGATCGCCCGAGATCTTTGCTGCTGCCGAAATGCCAAGTACGAAGCCGCAGATGGCAAATATGGTCGCCAGTGTGCGATGCAGTTGCTTTCGTGTCA
>JAUVMS010000061.1 GCA_030600135.1 Hyphomicrobiales bacterium
CACCCCAATCGTCCTGCTTTTCAAAGCAGACTTGTTCCGGCACTGAGTCACCGGCGGAGCTGAAGGCGACAAGCTGTGAAAGACCGCAGGGGCCGGCACCGATGATCGCTACGCGTTGGGACATTCCTAGACCTTTCCTTTTGGCTTGCATTCGAGGCCAACTACCGCGGCCAACTTTGACCAATTCTGGGCCAATCTAAGACCAATCGGTGGAGACGTCCACCAATTTCAACCAATCTTCGCGCCGGGCATCTCGTCCGATACGACGTGTCACGGATTGCTCAACCGCGAACGCGGGTTTTCTCCGGATCGAAATGAGGAAAGCGCACGACGCGCGCGGGGACGCGTTTTTGATGGCCATCAAGCTTGCCCACCTCAACCTCGGTGTCGAGCCCAGCATGGGTCACATCGAGCCGGGCGAGCGCAATATTCTTCTTGAGGATCGGGGAGCGAACGCCCGACGTGACCTCTCCAATTTGGGCGCGGCCGACGTGGACGCAATCGCCATGACCGACTGCTTCTCGAGCGTCGATCTCGAGGCCAACAAGTTTTCGTGCCGGATTTGCCTTGCGACGCAGAAGCGCCTCGCGCCCGACAAAGTCATCATCCTTGGACTTGAGTGGCACGGTGAAGCCGATACCCGCCTCGAAGGGGTCGGTCTGATCGCAAAATTCGTAGCCAGCAAAAACAAGCCCCGCCTCAATACGGAGGATGTCGAGGGCATCAAGCCCGAGAGGCATCAGCCCGTGTGCCTCACCGGCCTGCCAGACTGCGTCAAATACCGTCAGAGCGTCTTTGGGATGGCAGTAGATTTCATAACCGAGCTCTCCGGTGTAGCCGGTGCGTGACACAACCACCGGTGCACCGCGAAATCCTCCAATGCGTCCAATGGTGAAGCGGAACCAGCCAAGTTCCTCGAGAGCCGTTTGGGCTGGCGGAGTCCAAACAATCTCCTTGAGGATGTCGCGGGACCGCGGACCCTGCACGGCGATGTTGTGGAGCTGGTCCGTCGAGGAACGAATCCACGCCTTCAGGCCGAGATTTTCGGCCAGCTCGCGGAGCCAAATGCCTCCGTAATCGTCACCGCCGATCCAGCGGAAATTGTTTTCACCAAGGCGGTAGAGCGTACCATCGTCGATCATGCCGCCGTGCTCGTAACACATGGCAGTGTAGACCACCTGTCCGACGGCGAGCTTGCGGACGTTGCGCGTCAAGGCGTACTGCATCAGCGCCTCGGCGTCGGGGCCTGTCACCTCGAATTTGCGAAGGGGCGAGAGATCCATGACGGCGGCGCGCTCGCGGCAGGCCCAATATTCCTCGATGGCGCCGGCATTGTTGAAATGGGTGGGCAACCAGTATCCGCGATATTCCGTGAAGTTGCGGGTTCCCTCGGCAAACCGAGGACGAAACGCGGTTTCCTTCGTGAGTTCGGGATCGGCGTCGGGTGTCATTCTGAAAGCCACAGCACGGGTGAAAGTTTCCTTGTTGGGATAGGTGCGCACATGAATGTCCGTCGGCTGCCAGGCGTTGGCTGGGTCGATATCGTCGGGACAGGCCGATGATACACAAACGATGTCGGTGAGCGCACGCAGAAGCACGTAATCGCCCGGCCGCGACCAGGGCTCGTCGAGGTACAAGACGTTATGCTCGTCGATGGCGGTGTTGTAGAAAAAATTGAGTGCCATCCAGCCATCTCGGGCGGCGATACCGTAGGGGTCCAACACGCTGTTGAAGTTTTCCGTGCAGCTGATGTGTCCCGGATAGCCCATATCATCGTAGTAGCGGGGAGTGCAGGCGAGCGCGAAGGCGTCATGGCGGCCGCAGGTGTCGCGAATAACCTCCACCAGCGGCTCCATATCACGGTCAAAGCCCTTGGAGGGCAATCCTGGTGTGGGATAACCCATGCCAATGAGGGTGCGTGTCGTGGTGGCGTCGAGTGGGCGTTCGAGCCCCTTGTCGAGTTTGCGGGCGGAGAAGCATTGAAAGTCGGTGCATTGCCGCCCGTCGACGTCAATGATTTGGATGTACTCCCCTGCTCGCACGAAATAGGTTTCTGCCGTGGCCTTGTCGACGTGGATATCCTGCAGCGGGTCGGCGAGTGGTTCAGGCAGCAAGCTCGCGCCGGGAGCCGCAATCTCGCAACGCTTTATGCGCAGCTCGATCGGTGTTGTCGTATTTTGCTTACCGGCGTGCATCGCATTGCCCGGCGTGGCGACGACGAGAACACCATCCCGGTGGGCTTGAAATTCGGCTGTGCTACCGGCGGGCGAACGCGTGCTGAAGACTCTTATGGCCTTTGCTTTGGCGAGATTCAGTCGACGACGTTCAAGCCCTCTGCGGACCATGCGGGCGCTTTCCGATCCGCTTGATAGGATGGCTTTCAAACCCTTGGCGTCGCTGTTCGGCACCTTTCCGAGAATTGCCGGGTCGAGCCTGCCCTTGCGATCGGAAACGACGAGTTCTACCGGCTGGCGTCCTTCGAGATCGGTGAGGATGATTTCGTCGCCTTTGGCGATGTCGACGACAACGCAACCGCCACCTGGGACCTTGTAGCGTTCGACGCCTGGGGCGAGCAGGGGGACGCCAGGGCGAAGTATCCGGCTCGGGTTCGGTTGGCTGAAAGCGTCTTGAAAGCGGTCGGCCGTATTGAGCATACTTTGACCTCACAGTTCGGCGGCTCCGAACTCCGGCACTTCGCGCAGACGACACCAGAGCAGGTTCAGGCGACCGACACCGCCGATCGTTCCGCCGCCACGGTTAGCCTGATGACGCGTACGGATCGGTTGGCGACGCGCCAACATTGGTCTCAATTGGTTGTAAACGGTGGTGCCTGCTCTCGCAACCAACAAAAGTATCGGCTCATGGCGAGATGCGCAAAGGCAGAGGACAAATTCCCAGGCAGTTCTAAGCGGCGCGACAGAGGGAAACAAGGAAGGGGGTCTCAGGCTTCGTAGTCCCCTCCGCCACGCCATGCGTGTCGGCCACGCACTACTGAAGACCGCCACGCTGGGCGATCGCCGCAAAGTCTATGCCAGGTTCGATGGTTCGGCACAGAAAGTGTGCGCAAGAACGTTAACGGTTGGCCAAACTGCCGTTCAGCCATTGCGGCATGAAACAGTCGAGCCAATTTCCGACGGAGGGGCTATGGGTGAGGTGCCCACGGAAATGCTCCGGCTGGCTCTGGGCGCCGCGCAAGACCAGCCTTTCGCGGGCTGCTATGGTCCAGCGATTGACCAATGCATAGGTGATTTCTGGATGAAACTGGACGCCGAGGGCGCTTGATCCATAGGAAAATGCTTGGTTCTCGTACCACTGGGTGCGCGCCAGAAGCGTGCTGCCTTCGGGCAGCTCGAAGCCTTCGCGATGCCATTGGTAAAAGGCTGTCGGCCAATCGCCAAAACGGGCACCTGCCTCAGTGGCTTCGATGTCGTAGTAGCCGATTTCCACGTAATCGTCGGTATGTGGGCCGACCGCCGCCCCCAAATGCAGGGCCATCAGTTGCGCGCCAAGGCAAACGCCGAGAAATGGCCGGTCTTCCCGCAACGGAACGCCAATCCAATCGATCTCCTGGCGTAGATAGCCCTCATTGTCGTTGGCGCTCATTGGTCCGCCGAATATGACAGCGCCAGCGTGCTCCTCGAGCGTTTCGGGCAATGGGCAGCCAAAACGCGGGCGACGAATATCGAGTGGGTAGCCATTCTGCACGAGCCATTGACCAATGCGACCGGGGTTCGAGTGCTTCTGGTGAACGATGATCAAGACGGGCTTTGGCGTGTCGCTGCAAATCAGCTTTGTGCTTGGCGTGCCGGAAGCAATTGTTGCGCAGCTCGTGGCGCCGTCCGCCTTTCTGGTCATTTTTGTCTCGACGTCCATAGTCCGCGTTCTCGAATCACCTTCGTTTCAAAAGCCAGCCAACAATCGGCACGGTCAAAGTGTGAGGCAATAGCCGCAAAGCAATAGCGTTCATTTTGTGCAGGAATCCCGGAACATTCAACGTCTGGCCCCAAACAAACCCCCGATAACCTGAGCGTGCGATCTTTTCGACACTCATTACACCATGGAACTTAAGGTAGTAAGAACTCCCTGCACCCATGGCTTTGTGAAAAGCCGTTTTCACAGGGCCCGGCGCAAGGACGGATATTCGCACCCCTCGACCAGCGGTCTCGTGGGCGACTGCCTCGGTCAGTGAGATTATGTAGGCTTTGCTCGCGTAGTAGGCCGCCTGATAAGGCCCCGGAACAAGTCCACCCAGCGAGGCGATGTTCAAGACGCCGCCGCGGCCGCGGGCAAGCATGCCCGGCAGATAGTGCCGCATCAGCACGGTGGGGGCGCTAACGTTGAGATCGCACAGATACCGGACGGAGCGATCATCATGCTCCGAAAACGGACCGGCCAAGCCAA
Organism: Hyphomicrobiales bacterium; assembly: GCA_030600135.1. GTDB lineage: Bacteria > Pseudomonadota > Alphaproteobacteria > Rhizobiales > JAUVMS01 > JAUVMS01. The sequence goes on from JAUVMS010000061.1 coordinate 4,402, forward strand.
TTGCTGCATTGTTAACTATGATATCAACGAACCCATCGAGTTTGGTCAATCGACGATCGATTTGAGCCACCGCGTCGCTATTCGTGATGTCGAGCGATAGCGTTTCCACGCGGGCCCCTGTCGCCTCCATGATGTCGGAGCGGGCAGCCTCAAGCTGTTCCTTGCCCCTCGCAACAATGATGACGTGGTGCCCGGCATTGGCGAATTCGACTGCAAGAGCCTTGCCAATCCCGCGCGATCCGCCGGTGATGACCGTGAACGGTGTGAGGCCTTCGTCGGATGGCGCCATGGGCGATGCACGCCAATAGCGGCGACGCCAGCGCTCGGCAAGTTTGGTGGCAAAGGCAGGCATTGAATTCCCGTGTTAGTGCCGGGCCTCGACCACTTTGCGCAGGCGAATGCGATCGCGCGACGAGACGCCCAAAAGTTCGGCCACGCGCCAGACGAGATTTTCTTCGAACTCATGAATCACACCGTCGGCGAGGCAAACCTCCCACAGCATCTCGACAATGCCTTGGCGTCCGTCTTGGTCGAGGTGTTCGGAAATGACGCTGGTAAAGCGATAGAGATCGACCGCCTCACGCTCTGCCTGTTGGGCATCGAGCAGGAGCGATTGCAGCTCGGCCTTCGATAGCTTGAAGTGAGACTGAAGGAGCTTGCGGAGGCGGGCCTCCTCGGCCTCGTCATAGGTGCCGTCAACAAACGCCGCGTGCACCAGGAGAGCCGCGGAAGCCAAGCGCAATTCATCTTCGCCAAGCGCGACGCGCTGGCCTTCGGACCTGCGCTCAAACAACTTCATCAGGCCGTCAAACATGCCTTGGTCTCCCTTGGTTTAACCGGCGAGAGCCAGGGATCGCGCAGATTGTGCGGTCGGGGCTCGCGCTGCCTGACGCAACTCCTCACCTCAGCTCGAGCAAGACTGACATCCCCGGCTATCCGATGACGCTAGGCTCTTAGCCGCTCGTTGCTCGGATCGTAAGCCGGTTGCTCGATTGCCCGCGCTTTTTGGCGCCGGTCGAGAATCTGGATCTCGAATTCGGTGCCAGGTGCCGTCAATTGGGGCTCAACGTACGCAAATGTGAGGGACTTTTCCACCGCGAAACCGTAGGCCCCCGATGTGGTTACGCCGACCAGCTGCTCGCCCGCATAGACCGGTTCACCGCCAATGCAATCGGCATCATCGGCGTCAACCTCCAAATAGACGAGCGAAATGCGCGCGCCGTTCTGCTTGGAGGAAAGCGTTGCCTGTTTGCCGATGAAGTCGGACTTGTCCCAACCAACAAAACGCTCCATGTCACCCTCGACCATGGTGATCTCATTGGTGAGTTCTGCGGCAAATCCGCGATAGGCCTTTTCGATCCTGAGCGCATTCATGGCATAGGTGCCGAAGAGGCGAATGTCGTACTCGGCGCCGGCCTCCATGAGAGCATCGAACAGCGTCGGCAGGTCGGCCATGGGGGCATGCAGCTCCCAGCCAAGCTCGCCGACGTAGTTGACACGGAGGGCGCGGGTGGACACGCCCGCAACATCGATCTCTCGGCCGGTCAGCCAGCGAAAGCCTGAATTGCCGAGGTCCGCATCAGTCAAATTCGCCAGGACGTCGCGCGCCTTGGGCCCGGCCAGGACGAGCGTGCCATAGTCCTCGGTGATATCCGTGATCGTGATTGTCTCACCGGCGCCAGCCGCGTTGCTCATATAGTGGTAATCGATGAGCTGAGAAGGCGCGCCCGAAAGGACGAAATAGTGGTCGTCCGCGAGACGCGTTACGGTGACCTCGCCGAGGATGCGGCCACCGTCGTTGAGGAAGTGGGCAAGCACGATGCCACCGGTCTTCGTCGGCATGTCGTTGGCGCAAAGGCGATTGAGGAAGGCGCTGGCGTCGGCGCCCTTGACATCGAACTTGGCGAATGTCGAAAGGTCCATGAGCCCGACACGTTCGCGCACAGCCATCGCCTCGGCCTTGGTTGTCTCCCACCAGTTGGATCGGCGGAAGGAATATGTCTCACCCGCGCCCTCGCGGTCGAACCAGCGTGCGCGCTCCCAGCCCATGACCTGCTGGAACTGGGCGTCGCGTTCCTTCAAACGCTCGTAAAGGCTCGACGTGCGGACCGGGCGGCCCGCCTCATGCTGCGCACCCGGGGGTAGGCAGGCATACATGTGCTGGTAGTCGTTGATGGAAGTAACCTTTGCATATTCGGCGTCGGCCCAATCGCCAAAACGGCGCGGATCAAACTCGTTCATGTTGATTTCGGCAGCGCCGTGCACCATCCACTCGGCGAGATACTTGCCGGCGCCGCCGCCCTGGCAAATGCCGATGGACGCGCCACAACACATCCAATAATTCTCCGGACCGGGTGCTGGGCCGAGCAGGAAGTTGGAGTCCGGCGTGTGGGTGATGGCTCCCGATATGACCGACTTGAGCCCGGCCTTTCCAAACAACGGCAAGCGCTCGGTCGCTTTTTCAAGCCACGGCATCAGGCGATCGAGCTCAGGCGAAACGAGTTCGTTCTCGAAATCCCAGGATATGCCGTCCTCGAAGCAGGTGTGGGCGCCGCTGGTTTCATAGGGCCCTACGAGGATGCCATTGGCCTCCTCGCGCAGATAGCTGTGAGAGTAAGGATCGCGCACCACCGGCAATTCCGGCTCCAAGTCAATCAGCTCCTGAATTGGCTCGGTAATGACGTAGTGATGGAGCATATTGGCAATGGGCACGTTGTGGCCGGTCCATGCCCCGACAATGTCGGCGTAAGAGCCGGCGGCGTTCACCACGTGCTGGCAAACGATGTCGCCCTTTTCCGTTATCACCCGCCATTCGCCGTTGGGCTCGCGCTTGATATCGGTGACGCGATTCTTGCGCGAAATCCGCGCCCCCTTTTGGCGGGCGCCGGCGGCCATGGCCATGGTGACATCGGCGGGCGCGACGTGACCGTCTGTGAAGGTGATGAACCCAGCCTTGACGCCAAAGGTATCGATGTGGGGATGATATCTCTTGATCTCGTTGGGGCCGACGACCTCTGAGTCATAGCCAATCAGTTTGCCCATGGCGTTGACGTGGTGAAACCAATCCACCTCGTCATCGGTGAGCGCGAGACGAACACCACCACAGCCGTGCCAGCTTACCGCGTGACCCGTGAGCTCTTCGAGTTTGGGATAGAGGACGGTGCCCCAATGGTGGATCTTGGCCAGGTTGTATGAGCCGACAAAGTGCGGACATTGCCCAGCGGCGTGCCATGTGGAGCCCGAGGTGAGCTCGCCTTTTTCGACAAGCACGGTGTCGGTCCAACCCTCCTCGGCAAGGTGGTAAAGCAGGCCGACGCCCATCACGCCGCCGCCGACGATGCACACGCGTGCGTGGCTAGGTAGCTCTGCCATGGCCGTTCCCTTCAGGCGATTGCGGTTGTCACTTTACTCTAATCGGCAATAGCGACTCGGCTCGCCGTTAGCAATGGCAAAGCGCGACGCGCGGCGCCTGCATTTGCGACGGCAGCGAATAGTTGATTGGCGCTGAAATAGTCACTGATCCACGTGGCGGGAAATCCGCGGGCTCGGTATCAAAGGCTAGGCGAGTTCGGGAAATCCTTGGCGGGCGGCGTCGGCTTCCATCTCGAGACAAATTTCGTAGTCCTCATCGCCGAGCACGGTTGCACCGGTCAAAAGAAACATGTCACGCGCGTCACCGAGTTCTGGGTCCTCGAGAACGTCGAACAATGCGGCGCGTATGGCGCCGACTTCGTCGCGCGAGCGCGTGGCCGCCGTGACAAATGGCAGGCTGGGTGCGGACGGGGTTTTGGCGATCGCCCGAACTTCCGCGGCGAGATCCGGCTGATAGCGGGAGACCATGGCCCAGGACACGGCGTCGATGGCCGCGCAATAGGCTTCTCTCGCGGCAACAAGCTCGAGTGAGCGGCCGTGACCGCCTGATTCGACGAGGCCGGCGAAGAATTGACCAGCGTCGGCGAGCGGCGCGATGGCGGCGCGAAAGGTGTTGTAGCCGGACTGCGAGTGGGAACCGTTGTAGGCTGCAACGGTGCCTCTAAGGTCGGCCAAGCTTTGGGCGTCGGCGTCTTTGTGGACAACAATCCAGCTGCAATAAGCCGGCCCCTCACAGCCTTCGGCGGCGTAGTGCGGAGTGGCGACGAGCCTGGCCTTGCCCCGCAGCTCGGTCATATAGGGGTAGCCGCAGGTCTGGGCGAACAGAAGCTCGGGATGGCGGCAAAGTTCAAGCCCGAAAATCTCCCGCGTTACCTCGTCCGGGGCATCAATACCGTGACCGCGCATGGCGTCGCGCAACCCCTGCCACAATTGCTGGCTCGCGTCGTGCGTCTCGGGCCACTCATAAACCGTAAGCGATGCAATCATGTCTGCTCCTTGCGGTAGAGGAAGGGATGCACGATGGCATTCACCGGGCGCAGGAAATGACGCCTGAAAAGCGCGCCGTAACCATCGAAGCCATAGCCACCATTTTCGCTGACAAATCTCTGCTTTCCAGCGCGGTAGAGTCCGGGCAGCTCATACCAGGGTGTGCGTGGCGAGCTGTGGTGCACGTGGTGGAGGTTGTTGTTCAAGAAGAGCAGTGCAAAAAACGGAGTGGCCTCAATGATGGCGCTCCGACTAGTCGGATTCTCGTGAGCGCGGTGCTCGGCATAGGTGCGCAGCATCAGGCAGGACATGGCCGGATAGCAAACCAGCAGCGCGTAGACGAGCGGGTTGAGCCCGCATACGCCAACGACCCAGCCGAGCACAATTGCGATCCCAAGCCCATGGAGAATATAGGCACGCGCGACACTCATGTTGCCGGCCCTGAGTTCGCGGAAATCATTACGCCAGAGGCCAATGGCAGCAAGAGCCGGCCCCAAGACAAGGCGACCCGCCAGGGTTGCATTGAAACTCAGCAAGACGCGCATCGAACCCGAGAGCCGCTCCCAATCGGTCTCAGCCAAGAACCAACTTTCGGGATCGTCGTAGGGGTCCGTCAGCCGCTCGTTGCAGTGATGGCGAAGATGGGTCGCGCGAAAGCGGCGATAGGGCACGAACAGGCCGAGTGTGGCGAACACCAACAGCTCGTTGACAAAGCGCCATCGAGTGGGATGACCGTGAAGGGCTTCATGCTGTAGAGACGAATGGAGGGCGACGGAATAAACTGCGATCGGAATCATCAGCCAAAGGCCGAACTTTTCGTGGAAGTAAGTGACTGCGCCCCAGGTGCCGTAACAGGCCAACAGCACCAGTAGGGTTTGCCACTCTATCGGAGGACCAGAACGGTCCGATCTTCTCGCAGCCATCGTCGTCGCTCAAATCCTTCCCGCATGATTCGCATCTCGAATCATAGGATCAAGCATCAACAGTCGTCGCGTAAAGGCGACAGTACGGGATTAATGATAATTGTAGACCACAACTCTGATATATGTTTACTTTTGACAACATATGTTGCGTTTTGTGCACAAAATCGAGGTTCCGTTCACGTGCGGGAGTTGCCAAGGGACCTCTTGCGGCAGTGCGGGAAGAAATACTGCACTGCAAAAAATCTCCGCATTTTCAATGATCTCAATGTTGAGACTCGATGGCAATGGATAAGCGTGAAGTGGCTGAAGCGTTCCGTGATCGGCTGAAAGAGTTGCTCAAACGTTCGGGACTCAACCAAGCAAGACTGGCAGCGGCGGCCGGAGTCGATCGCTCGGCACTGGCACAATTGATGTCTGAAGCTGCGCCACGATTGCCGCGTGCAGAGACGTTGGTGAACCTGGCACGCTCGCAGGGCGTCAGCTTGGATTGGCTCTTGGGGCTCAGCGATGAAGACACCGTGGCGACAGAGGTGACGCCAACATTGGCCATCGAAGAGGGCGCCCGCGGATCCGACGATTCACGCCTGGAAGCGTGGCGCAAGGAGGCGGTCGGCACCAAGATCCGATACGTGCCCTCGACGTTGCCGGATCTGCTGCGGCTGCCGGAGGTGATCGCGCACGAGCACGAACTCGACCTGGGCCCCTCGTCGGAGACCCGCATCGCACAGGCCCATCATGCGCTCGATTACACGCGACGGCCCGAAACGGACATGGAAGTTTGCATGCCACGGCAACGCTTGGTCAGCTTGGCACACGGCGATGACATGTGGTCAGATCTGCCGAAATCGCTGCGTCAGGCACAGCTCGATCACATGGCGCGGCTGACGGACGAACTTTACCCGACATTCCGGCTCTTTCTCTATGACGCTCGCGAGGCATTTTCCGGCGCCTACACCGTCTACGGCCAACAGCGTGCCGCGATCTATCTCGGCGACCTGTACCTGGTGCTGACGGCGAAAGAGACGATCTTGCGGCTATCGCAACACTTCGATCAGTTGATCCGTCGCTCCATTGTCGCTTCACACGAGGCGCCGCTGCACGTCGCCCGCCTGGCTCAGCAAGTGAGTTAGCCCGCATTTCCCAGCACCACAGAAGGCACTGGCGTCCGTC
>JAUVMS010000256.1 GCA_030600135.1 Hyphomicrobiales bacterium
AGTCGCATGAAGCCATTCGACGGGCGCGGCAAAAGGGGATGCGCGTCTTTGGCGAACCCCTAATCCAGCATTTGACTCTCGATGAAACGGAATATTTTCACCACAGTTGGGATCACTCCGCCCGCCGCGTCATGTCCCCACCGTTCCGCAATAAGCAGCATCAAGATTCACTTTGGGCCGGGCTGCAGGCCGGCAGTTTGCAGGTGGTGGCGACGGACCATTGTGCCTTCACGACGGAGCAAAAGCGTAACGGCATTGGTGATTTCACCAAAATTCCCAATGGCACCGGCGGTCTCGAGGATCGCATGCCCGTGCTCTGGACCAAGGGCGTCAACAGCGGCCGTCTAACCATGAACGAATTCGTCGCCGTGACCTCGACCAACATCGCCAAGATCCTGAACGTCTACCCACGCAAGGGCGCGATCTTGGAGGGCTCCGACGCCGATATTGTCGTGTGGGACCCCAAGCGCTCAAAAACCATTAGCGCGAACGCCCAGCAATCAGCAATTGACTACAATGTTTTTGAGGGAATCGAAGTTAATGGGCTGCCACGTTTCACGTTGACCCGCGGCAAGGTGGCGATCAGCGAGAACGAGGTTCGCACACAGCAGGGACACGGCGAGTTCATTGCAAGAGAGCCCTACCCGGCCGTGAACCGGGCGCTCTCTCAATGGAAGGAAATTACCGCACCGCGGGCGGTCGTCCGCGATCCAGCAAACATGCCGGCGGGCGTCTAGCTCGCAGTTCTTACCAGCAGGTGGCCTTCACGAAGGCCAAATGCGGGCCAATCGACTAACGGACTCGACGGTGAGATGTTGCAGCGTATGACCCCATCGGATGCTCAGAACAGCCTCGACCGAGTGATCGACATAAAGGGCGTGTCTCTGACATTCGAGACCAACGATGGCCCTGTTCATGCACTGGCCGGCATCAATCTCGACATCACGCAAGGCGAGTTTGTTTCGCTCATTGGCCCGTCAGGCTGCGGCAAGACCACTCTGCTGCGCGTGATCGCCGATCTCGAGCGCCCAACGACAGGAACAATCACCGTCAATGGGGTTTCGCCCCGCGAAGCGTTGCTCAACCGCTCCTACGGCTACGTGTTCCAGGCGGCCGCGCTCTATCCTTGGCGCACGATCGCCAAAAATGTTGCGCTGCCCCTAGAAATCATGGGGTTGGACAGGGCCGAGCGTGAGGCCCGTGTGAAACGAAATCTCGAACTGGTCGACTTGGGCGATTTTGCCCAAAAATTTCCCTGGCAGCTTTCCGGCGGCATGCAGCAACGGGCCTCCATCGCGCGTGCGCTGGCGGTCGAGCCTGGCATGTTGCTGATGGACGAGCCGTTCGGAGCGCTCGACGAGATCGTACGCGATCACCTCAACGAGCAGCTCTTGAAGCTGTGCGACAAGACCAACAAGACGGTCGTGTTCGTCACCCATTCAATTCCCGAGGCGGTGTTTTTGTCGACGAAAATCGTGGTCATGTCTGCCCGCCCCGGCCAGATCCACGACATCATTGAAAGCGAATTGCCGCGTGATCGCACGCTGGACGTGCGCGAAACGCCGGAGTTCCTCGATATCGCCCATCGTGTCCGTCAGGGCCTGCGCGAGGGACACAGTTATGACGCCTAGGGTCGACCTACAAAAATTCCTTGCCCGGGCCGGCCCTGTTGTCGTCGTCGTGCTCGCGATCTTCACCCTATGGTACATCGCCGCCGTCCTCCTCAATGCACCTGCTCAGCGTGACGCCTATGCGCGGGCCAAAGTTGTCGATTATTCGACCGGTCAACTCATAGCCGACACAACATCGCAAAGGCGCCCGGTACTTCCGGCGCCTCATCAGGTGGTGGAGGAAATCTACAAGACCACGGTTCTGAAGAAGGTCACGTCCAAGCGCAGCCTGATCCACCACTCGTGGGTGACGCTCTCCTCGACAATGCTGGGATTCCTGCTGGGGACGGCACTCGGTACTTTATTGGCCGTGGCAATCGTCCATAACCGCACGCTCGACAAGAGCATGATGCCCTGGGTGATCGCTTCGCAAACAATCCCGATCCTGGCAATCGCGCCTTTGATCATCGTGGTCTTGAACGCCATTGGCATTCAGGGGCTGCTCCCGAAGGCGTTCATCTCGATGTACCTGAGCTTCTTCCCGGTGACCGTGGGAATGGTCAAAGGCCTGCGTTCGCCCGAGATCATTCATTTGGATCTCATGCGGACCTATAGCGCCTCGCCGTGGGACGTCTTCTGGAAGCTGCGCTGGCCCTCATCCGTGCCCTATCTTTTCACCTCCATGAAGGTCGCGATCGCGATCTCCTTGGTGGGGGCGATCGTCAGTGAGTTGCCGACCGGGGCGGTTGCCGGATTGGGCGCACGACTGTTGGCCGGATCCTATTACGGGCAGACCATCCAAATTTGGTCGGCGCTGGTTATGGCCGCTTTGCTTGCAGCCATTCTGGTGACCCTGGTCGGAGTTGCGAACAAGGCCGTTCTGAGGCGGATGGGGATGGCGAGCACATGACCCTGACCCTCAGATCCGTACTCGCTGTGGCCGCCCTCGTCGGTGCGCTAGGCGGTTTTATAGTCCCAATCGAAATCGGTGGTGCCGATACGGATCGGGTTATGATCTGGCCGCACGGCGCGCTGCTGGTGTTCGCTGGCCTCGCGGTTTTGACCGCAATGGCGGCCATTTCCGATCGATTGCGCGGCCCATTGTTGCTAGCCGCGTTGTTCTTGGTTGCCCATTTCGGCGCCTACGCGTTGATTTCGTCCCTTGGCGACGAGGCTGGCAAGCGTGGACCGGGCTTTTGGTCCCTGGTTGTTGCGGCGTGGGCATTGGCCTGGCTCGTAGCTGATCGTGTCGCGGCCATCGAAAGCCGCGACAGGCTGAAGCAACGCCTACTCGCCATAGCTATCCCAGCGCTTTTCGGAATGTGGATCTTGATCCTCTGGGAGATCATTGTTCGCGGATTTGACATTCCGGCGGTTCTGCTGCCGCCGCCAAGCGCAATCGGCGCCCGCATAGCGACATCGGTTCCGACGCTTTGGGCCGATTTTCAACAAACCATTCTGAAGGCGGTGCTCATCGGTTACATCCTCGGGTGTGGCGCGGGGCTCGTGGTGGCCATCCTCATCGATCGCTCGTCGTTCCTGCAACGCGGTCTGCTGCCAATCGGCAACCTCGTGTCTGCACTGCCCATCGTCGGCGTCGCGCCCATCATGGTGATGTGGTTCGGCTTCGATTGGCCGTCGAAAGCCGCCGTCGTCATCATCATGACCTTCTTTCCAATGCTCGTGAACACCATGGCCGGTCTGGCGTCCGCGAGCGCCATGCAGCGAGATCTGATGAAAACCTACGCGGCGAGCTATTGGCAAACGTTGTTCAAGCTGCGTCTGCCGGAGGCGCTGCCATTCATATTCAACGCCCTCAAGATCAACTCCACTCTGGCACTCATCGGCGCAATCGTGGCGGAGTTTTTCGGTACGCCGATCGTCGGCATGGGTTTTCGCATTTCGACGGAAGTCGGTCGAATGAATATCGATATGGTCTGGGCGGAGATCGCGATGGCCGCTGTTGCCGGTTCCCTCTTTTATGGCGCCATAGCGCTGACCGAACGGGTCTTCACGTTTTGGCACCCCTCAATCCGTGGTTCTTAAGGCAATATCATTTGATACGGAGGAAAATATGAAAAAGTTTTTAACAGCAATCGTTGGATTGGCGGCAGGAATTGCGAGTTCTGCGGCCATGGCCAAGGACTCGGTGACGCTACAACTCAAGTGGGTCACGCAAGCCCAGTTCGCAGGCTATTATGTCGCCAAGGACAAAGGGTTTTATGACGAAGTCGATCTCGACGTTACGATCAAACCCGGCGGCCCCGACATCGCGCCCCCGCAGGTGATTGCAGGTGGCGGCGCGGACGTCATCATCGACTGGATGCCATCCGCGCTTGCAAGCCGCGAGAAGGGCGTGGCGCTGGTCAACATCGCCCAGCCGTTCAAGCGATCCGGCATGATGCTCACCTGCCGCAAGGATACCAACATCACCAAGCCCACCGACTTCAAGGGCAAGACGCTGGGCGTCTGGTTCTTTGGCAACGAGTATCCGTTCCTGTCATGGATGTCGAAGCTCGGCATTGCAACGGCGGGCGGTAGCGATGGTGTCACGGTTCTGAAGCAAGGCTTCAACGTCGACCCAATTCTGCAAAAGCAAGCCGACTGCATTTCCACCATGACCTATAACGAATATTGGCAAATCATCGACGCCGGCATTCCGGCCGAGGAATTGGTCGTCTTCAAGTATGAGGACCAGGGCGTGTCGACAATGGAGGACGGTCTTTATGTTCTCGAGGACAAACTGAAGGATGCCGCGTTCGTCGACCGCATGGCGCGGTTCGTCAAGGCGACCATGAAGGGTTGGGCCTGGGCCCGCGAGAATCCCGATGCCGCGGCCGACATCGTTCTGGAAAACGATGCCACCGGCGCGCAAACCGAAATGCACCAACGTCGCATGATGGGCGAGATCAACAAGCTGACCGCCGGCTCTGACGGCAAGCTCGATCCAGCGGACTATGAGCGCACCGTGCAGACGCTGTTGTCGGGCGGGTCCGACCCCGTCATCACCAAGGCGCCTGAGGGTGCCTGGACCCACGCAGTGATTGAAAAGGCCATGTAGTTGCGAGCCGGCCGGTTCGCCCCTATCATTTGGGCGAACTGGCTTGGGGCGTTCATCAAAGGGAGGAAAAGATGGTCGAAGAGCTAACCAGGCGATCCGTGACCGCATTGATTGGTGCCAGCGCCGGCATGTTGGGATTGGGTGTGTTACCGGCCCTTGCCGGCACAATCAAGGTCGCCGGCATTTATACTCAGCCCATTCAGCAGAAGTGGGATGCCCGGCTTCACCAGGGCCTCGAAAAGGCCAAGGCCGCCGGCGAGATCGAGTATGTGTTCTCGGAAAAGGTCGCCAATACCGACTACATCCGAGTGCTGCGTGAGTACTGCGAGAGCGGCGTACAAATGATCGTCGGCGAAGCATTCGGCATTTCGAAGGAGGCCCGCAGGGTTGCTGACGAATACAAGGATATCGCCTTCTTGATGGGCGACCCGTTCAAACCGCATGGCAGCAACTTTGCCGTATTCGACAACTTTATCCATGAACCTTGCTATCTCATGGGCATTCTCGCCGGCTCCATGACCAAGTCCAACAAACTGGGTATGGTAGGCGGCTATCCGATTGGCGAAGTGAACCGGTTGTTCCACGCCTTCATCAACGGCGCGAGGTCGGTCAATCCAGACATCCAGTACAAGGTGACCTTCATCGGCTCCTGGTACGATCCGCCAAAGGCCAAGGAAGCCGCTTTCGCCCAAATTGAATCAGGCGTCGACGTGCTCTACGCCGAACGCGCGGGTGTCGTCGATGCGGCCCGCGACAAGGCCATTATCGCCTTTGGCAACGTCAATGACATGAACAAGGAGGAAAATGGCAAGAACGTCGTTGTCACGTCCGCCTTGTGGCACATGGAAAGTGCCATCGCCCATGCCATCTCGCTCGTCAAAGCCGGCACGTTCAAGGCCGAGAACTATAAAGAGTGGACGATGATGCAAAAGGGCGGGGCGAGCCTTGCACCTTATTATGAGTTCGAGGATCGCGTTCCTGCAGACGCCAAAGCCAAGGTCGCCGACCTCAAGGCCCAGATTATGGCGGGATCCTATATGGTGGAGATCAACGACAGCGAACC
>JAUVMS010000084.1 GCA_030600135.1 Hyphomicrobiales bacterium
ATGATGATCCCACTCGAGGCGGCATCGGTCATCGGCTCATTGGCCGGACTAACCGAGATCACCAGAGAGACTTTCGGCGGCAACTCGGAAGGCGCAAACGGCGCCACGCGCCCGGGACGCTCATCCGTACCGAAGATTTGAGACTAGCGCCGTTTGAAGAACTAATCTGCTAAGATCATCAAGGTGCCCGGACCATATGCCGGGCGTCGCCTCTGGACTCCATTGAGAACGGATCGTGTCGTCTCCCGCGGCACAAAGCAGGACAGCAAACTGCGTAGTAACACCAAAAGGAATTGCTCTTGAACATGATGTCGTTCATTACCGAACTAGGTCCTTGGAACTGGCTCTTTGCGGCGGCGGCCCTCTTTATCTTGGAAGCCATCGTGCCGGGCGTTTTCCTGTTGTGGTTTGGCTTCGCTGCTGTCGTCGTCGGTGTCATCGCGCTCTCGACTGGCATGGCGCTATCCTGGCAGCTGTTTACCTTCGGCATCTTCGCAATTTTGAGTGTGCTCGCAGCCCGTCGCCTATTGAATTACGGTGGTGAAAGCACTAACCAGAACAATCTCAACATTCGCGGTCAACAGTATGTCGGACGCTCATTCGTTCTTGAAAACGCCATCAAAAACGGGCGCGGGCGAGTACGCGTAGGAGACTCGCTCTGGGTCGTTGAGGGGCCGGATATCGAAGCGGGCGCGACCGTCCGTGTTACCGATTCGCGTGGCACATTGCTGGTCGTCGAACCGCTGGTCGAGAATGGGGATTTAAGCGAAACCGGCAAACTCTCGTAGGCCCGCTTTTTCAAGCCGACGGCCCGCGGAACCGGGCTAGGCCACCCCAATGCGCAGCAGGTCGTGAATGTGCACAATGCCGACAGGTTTGCCCTCGTCGACCACGAAAAGCGCTGTAATGCTCGAGGAGTTGATGAGTTCGAGCGCTGAAGAGGCGAGGGTGTCGGGCGCAACTGTCTTCGGGCACCGTGTCATGATCTCACCAACATGGGCCGAAAGCAGATCGCCACCCATATGGCGCCGAAGGTCACCGTCCGTGATGATGCCGATGAGGCTGCCGCTATCATCAACAGCCCCGAGACAACCGAAGCTCTTCTCCGTCATTGCCACCAATGCCTCACTCATCACCACGTTGACGTGCGCGAGTGGTAAGCGATCCCGCTTGTGCATGATGTCCGAGGCGAATTTCAAGCTAGCGCCGAGTTGGCCGCCGGGATGAAAAACCTTGAAATCCAGCGCCGTGAAACCGCGCCCCTCCAACAGCGCGATTGCTAAGCAATCGCCAAGCGCCAGTTGCATGATTGTGGATGTTGTCGGCGCGAGGCCATGCGGACACGCTTCCTGCGCACGCGGCAGAACGAGGGCCACCTCGGCCGCCTTTGCAAGGGTGCTGTCCGGCCGCGATGTCAGCGCGATGAGCGGTACCGAGAAGCGCCGCGAATAGTTGATAATGTTGGTGAGTTCGACCGTTTCACCCGACCATGAGAGCGCCAATATGACATCCTCGTAGGTGATCATGCCGAGATCGCCGTGGCTAGCCTCGCTTGGGTGCACGAAGTAAGCAGGTGTACCGCTGGACGCAAATGTTGCTGTGAGCTTTTGCCCGACGTGCCCGCTTTTGCCGATCCCTGTGACGATCAGGCGGCCCGCAGCTTCGCGAATGATCTCAACCGCAGTAACAAACGGGCCCGCAAGCCCATCGTCGAGCGCGATTTGCAGAGCCGCCAGCCCCTGGCATTCAAGGTCCAAGGTCCGCGCCGCCGACCCAAGAGCCGCGGATTGGTACGGCTCACTTCGACTCAACGGTTGTTCATGCACGCGCTTCGGTAGTGCCGACATGCGTGATCCCCCCCAGTTTCGTCCAAACGAACGCTGTTCTGTGTTCATTGGGCAACGATTCGGATCAGCCTATCAATCACTTCTCGCACGTCAAATGTGGTTTCAGCAAGGCCGCATCGTTGCAACGTGCCGCCATGGCACATCTCTAAACCCGTCCTTAACCCCTGAAGCGCTATCGTTCCGTACTCAACATGCTTGTTCGCATCGCTAAGTTTTTGGAATTGAAAGCGTTTCAGTGGCTTATCATTATTTGACAAAAACCCTTTCGCTGGCCATTGCCTCACACTTGATCGTGGCGATCGGCGTTTTTGCTTCGTCAGCGCACGCACAAGAGTCCACAACTCCGGCTCCGACTCGTGGAATTTCCGTGCAATTGCGGGGTGGAAACGCGGCCCAAGCGGCCTCCGACGCCTTTGCCGAGACGCAGCTGCCCGTACGACGACGAGGACCGCGCCAAGATGGTGATCCAACTTCTGACGGCAACTTATCACCGCGCGATGGCGGCGACGCACCCCAGTCTGGCTATGACGGTGATTTGACCAATGACGGGCGGATCGGCGCACCGAACACGACCTCTGGCATCTCAAACCGTGCCATCGACGCGGCTCGAAACGCCAGTCCCGATGCGCGCGAGCGGGCGCCCAGCGACGGCGATCTAACACGTGAAGGACAGCTGGACGATCGCACCGGGGCACAGACAACCGAACCGCTGCAAGCAGGGTCGCCACAACTGGATCGCACCGAGAATTTCATCGATCGCAACCCCGACGAACTGCCCGAGCGCGATCCCCTGGAAGAAGTGTCGAGCGATGACGCAGCCCTATCGGCGCCCCCATCCTCCGCCGCACTCGCCAACCTACGACTGCGCACCGATCCAAGCTTGCGCTCGGACGACGCTTACGAGCAAAATCCCTACGATCCCATAGGCGTGCGTATTGGCAACTTTATCGTGCTGCCCGAACTAACCAGCACATTCGCCTTTACTGACAATGTCTTTCAGAGCTCGCAGCTCAAAAAATCCGATGTCGCGGTGCAGTTCGTGCCGTCGGTCGTGGTCGCCTCTGATTGGAGCGCTCACGAGCTTGAGCTCTCCATTGCAGGCCTCCTCAGCTACTACCGCGAATTTTCCAGCGAAAACGACCGCGAATTTCAAGGCAGGGCTCGTGGCAGGCTCGACTTCACCAGTCGAACCAGCCTCACTGGCGAAGCGAGCTATAGCCTCACCCAGGAAAGCAGAAGCGATCCGGAGTTGCCTACCGGGACCGCCGACAGACCCAATGTTCGCACCTCAGGTGCGGCTGTGGCCGTCGATCATCGCTTCAATCGATTGAGCCTGCGATTGCGCGGCAACCTGGAGCGAACCAGCTATTCAGATGCAGTTTTACTGAACGGCGTTGTCGATCCCCAAGACGATCGCGACTTCACCGATCGCGCGGCACAGCTTCGCGGCGCCTACCAGTTCAATTCCGACGTTACCGCCTTCGTGCAAGGCGAGGTGCTCAGGCGAAGCTATAAGCGACCAGCGCGAAGTGATGATATTTTACGCAGTTCCAAGGGCTTCGAGGTGACAGCCGGCGTCGAAGGCAACTTGAGCCCCACCATCACCGGCACCGCCGCCGTCGGCTACGTCGAGCAAAATCCCGACGACGTATCGCTCAAGTCGATTCAAAGCGTTGTCGTCAATGCCAATCTCACCTGGCGGCCGTCGGCGTTGACGACGGTTCGGCTCAACGCACAGACCGACATCGACGGAACCACGCTGGCGGGTGCATCGGGCCAACTCACCCAGATCGCCGGCATCGAGGTCGAGCATTCGTTCCGGCGCTATCTCATCGCGATCGCCGGCGCCAGCTATGAGAAGCGCGATTACGTCGGTAGCGCTCTGGAAGAACGCCAGCTAATCGGCGCCCTCGGTATCGAGTACCTCTTCAACCAAAACTGGGCGATCGTCGCCGGTTATGAGCACACAAGGTTCGAGAGCACCGAAGCTGGCCGCGACTACCACGAAAACGCCTTCCAAATCGGCGTTCGAGCGCGCCGCTGAGCTACTCTCGGACCGCCACCGAAGCGCCGCGATTGAGTTCCGAGCTCAGTGAATGCGACATCGCTCATCTCAGCTGCGCAGCAAACGGCCAATCTCCGCGCGCAAATCTCCGCCCAGTTCTTCATCCTCGAGCGCCAGCGCCAAATTGGCCGTTAGGAACCCGAGCTTCGAACCGCAATCGAATGTCCGGCCATCGTGCTCATGGGCATGGAACGGCTGCTCCTGCATGAGCTTGTGCATCGCATCGGTAATCTGGATTTCACCGCCGGCGCCACTTTCCTGGTCGGCAAGGATGGCAAAGATCTCTGGCTGCAGAATATAACGCCCCATGATGTAGAGATTGGATGGCGCCGTTCCCGGCTCAGGTTTCTCCACCATGTCCGTAATGGGCCAAGTCGGGCCATCACCGTCCCGAATTGCGACAATGCCAAACTTGTGCGCCTCCGCCGGGTCCACCTGCTCAACACCGATCACGTTGCCGCCCTGGGCCTCGTAGACCTCCATCATCTGAGCCAGGCAGCTCTTGCCCACCGTTTGCACCAGCATGTCTGGCAAGAGCAACGCAAACGGCTCGTCGCCAACAATATCGCGGGCGCACCACACCGCATGGCCCAGGCCAAGTGGAGATTGCTGCCGCGTGAAACTGGTCGCACCTGCTGGCGGCAGCAGGTCTGCGAGTACTTCCAGTTCCGCCGCCTTGTTCTTGCCGGCAAGCGTCGCCTCGAGTTCGAACTGTCGGTCGAAATGATCCTCGATGGCGCCTTTGTTGCGCCCGGTGACGAAAACGAAGTGCTCGATACCGGCTGCTCTGGCTTCGTCGACCACGTGCTGGATTACCGGTCGATCGACCACCGTCAACAATTCCTTAGGCATTGCCTTGCTAGCTGGAAGGAAACGCGTGCCGAGTCCGGCGACCGGGAACACGGCTTTGCGGATCGATTTGCTGGTCATGGTTCCCCCGTGGGCTGGCATAGAAGTTGAAAATTACAGGCAATATCTCAATGCGAAAGGTAATCGAGCAACCATCGCCAAGAATTAGTCCAGAAATAATTTAGCGTTTCGTGAGTATTGGAGTTGATTATGAGTGTACTTGTTACTGGTGGGGCCGGTTACATTGGCAGCCACATGGTTTTGAAACTTCTCGATACTGGAGAAGATGTAGTCGTACTGGACAATCTTTCGACGGGATTTCGTTGGGCGGTGCCGAGCGACGCACGGCTGATGGTTGGTGACGTTAGTGATCAGGAACTGGTGAAATCGATCATCGATGCACATCGCGTGGAGGCCATCATCCATTTTGCGGGCTCGATTGTGGTGCCAGACTCAATTTCCGATCCGTTAGGTTACTATAAGAATAACACGGTCAAGTCACGAGCCCTCATTGAAGCTGCGGTTCAAGCGGGCGTCGAGCATTTTATCTTCTCATCCACCGCCGCGGTCTATGGCTTGCCCGAAGTGAACCCCGTCGCAGAGGATTGCGCGCTCAGGCCGATTTCGCCCTATGGCACCTCAAAGTTGATGACGGAACTGATGCTGGCCGATACGGCCAACGCCCATCAGCTCAACTATGTCGCGCTGCGCTATTTCAATGTGGCGGGGGCCGATCCCGAAGGCCGTACAGGTCAAGCCACGCCACGGGCCACGCATCTCATCAAAGTCGCCTGCGAAACGGCCCTCGGCGCCCGCGACCACATCGACGTTTTCGGAACGGACTACGACACCATCGACGGCACCTGCGTGCGCGACTATATCCATGTCTCCGACCTGGCCGAGGCTCACATGGCAGCGCTCGCCCATCTCAGATCGGACGGCTCGTCGGACGTCTTCAACTGCGGGTATGGAAGCGGTTATTCGGTGCTCGACGTGATCGCTGCCGTGAAGAAGATTTCCGGTGTCGACTTCGAGGTTCGCATGACGGACCGGCGTCCAGGCGATCCCGAGGCATTGATCGCCCAAGCCGATAAGATTCGCGATGCCTTGGGCTGGAAGCCCCAGCTTGACGACCTGAAGACCATCGTCCGGCACGCTCTGACTTGGGAATCACAGCTCGAGCGCTATCGCCTCGCATCGTGAGAATGCCACGGCCACCGGGCGGTCTCCTTCTAGCAGACAAGCCTGGGTGCACCGTAATGCGGGCCGCAATTCGGCCGAGAATCGCGTTCATCCTAGTTTGTGATAAGGCTGCCAAGTGACCGTGCCTTGATTGCCCGTCATGGGCCGTACTTCTGTCGCCCCGGACGGCCGCCTTGTCTTGACTGGTCTCAATCAGGAAACGCGAGCCCGACACCCATGAGCCGTTCTGCAACGCCCAAGAATTCATTTGCGGTACCAAACGGACTGTCCGGGCCGACGAGGCCTTGCCGCTGGTTTGGCTATCTGGTGGCGTCCGTCGTGCTGCTCACAGGCCTCACCACGAGTTTCAACGCCCATGCCGATCAAACTTTCCGGCGCTGGCTCGAAACCCTTTGGCCCGATGCGAAAAAGCTCGGCGTCTCGCGTCCCACATTCGACGCCACCTTTCGCGGCATCACACCCGACCGCTCATTGCCAGATTTGCTAACCTCGAAAACAAGCAAGAAGCGCAAGAAGAAGGGCCAACCGGAGTTCTTCAAGCCGCCCGTGGTCTACTTACGCGAAAGCTCGATCGCCTCGCTCACCAGGCAGGGCCAACAGCTCTCCAAGCGTTGGGACAAGACGCTGAAACGGATCGAAGCAAAGATGGGTGTCCGCCGCTCAACACTGCTCGCGATATGGGGTCGCGAAACGGTCTATGGCGGCTACAAACTCAGGCACAATGCGGTGCGCGCGATCGCCACCCAGGCTTACCTGGGCGAACGCAAGGACTATTTTCGAAATGAACTCTTGAAGGCGCTCCTCATCATCGAGGAGGGCCACATCTCGCCGGCGCGCATGCGCTCCTCGTGGGCCGGTGCCATGGGCATGACGCAGTTCATGCCATCGAACTTTTACGATCATGCCGTGGATTTCGACGGCGACGGACGCAAGAACATCTGGACCTCGGTGCCGGACGCGCTCGCCTCGACCGCAAAGTCGCTGCTCGACAACGGCTGGGAGTCTGGCAAGACGTGGGGCTATGAGGTTCGCAAACCGGCCGGGCTCGACTGTACGTTGGAGGGCATTCCCAATGCCAGACCCATCCGCGAATGGGCCAAACTGGGCTTCACCCGATCCTTCGGGCGTCCCTTCCGCGGCGATCGCCTTGACGACGAGGCATTCCTGCTGATGCCGGAGGGCGCCTATGGCCCGGCATTTCTGATGCTCAAGAACTTCCTCGTTATCAAGACCTACAACTATGCCGATCTTTACGCCTTGTTCGTCGGCCATTTGGCAGACCGAATAGCCGGTGGCGGTCATTTCGAAGCCCGTTGGGCAACCACCAGCACGCTCACCCGCGATCAGGTCAAGGAAATGCAGCGGCTGCTGAACGCGCTCGGCGCCAACGTCGGTAAGATTGACGGCCGCGCCGGCATGGCGACACGCTCAGGCATTGGCGCGTTCCAAAAAGCACACCGCACGAAACTCGACTGCTATCCCTCGAAGAGGCTCTTGACGGAGCTCCGCCGCGCCTCGCCACGCCAGGCGACCAACTAAACCGGATCGCAGCAATGGGTTGGCCATCCAATCGGGTGGGCTGTCTTCGACACCGGACAGCTGTTAGGACTTGGCGGCAAACAGAAAGCCGAGCGAGAATGGCGCCATGCAGACTTTCACATGGGCTCGGCGGTGCCGCCACCAGGACCTGGCCAACGCTGGTCCGTTCAAATCAGTTCGTCGAGGCCTCGTCCAGCTCGGCCGAGTACTGGTCTTGCTCACTGCTTTCTTCGTGCTTGGCACGACAGCCTTTGCCAATGAGCCAGTTGTGAACGATCCCGCATTCGAGAAATGGATGGCAACGCTCTGGCCCGAAGCCAAAGCGCGCGGTGTCTCGCGCGCGATGTTCGACGCAGCCTTTCGTGGTGTCACGCCCGACGACACAATTGTTGCCTTGGTCGAGGATCAGCCAGAGCATGCAAAGTCGGTGTCGGAATATCTCGCCTCGGCCGTGTCCGAGGAGCGCCTAGATACCGGTCGGGCACGGCTGGTTGAATACGAGGACACCCTCGACGCCATCGAGGCCAAGTACGGTGTCGACCGTCACATCCTGGTCGCCATCTGGGGGCTCGAGAGCACTTACGGCAAGGATTTGGGCAGCCGCAACGTCATCCGATCGCTGGCAACGCTTGCCTCCCACGGCGACCGCAGAGCCGATTTCTGGCGCGCCCAGCTACTCGCAGCTCTGCAAATATTGCAGCGCGGCGACATCACACCCGACGGGATGACCGGTTCATGGGCCGGCGCCATGGGCCACACGCAATTCATTCCAACCACGTACAACGCCTTTGCCGTCGATTTTGATGGCAACGGACGACGCGATGTTTGGAACTCAATCCCCGACGCTCTCGCCTCGGCGGCGAACTATCTCAAGCGATCCGGCTGGCGATCGCGCGAGCCATGGGGCTATGAGGTGGCGGTGCCAAAGGCGTTCAACCACGGCCTTTCGGGCAAACGAAATTTCCAGACCGTCGGCTACTGGCGCAGGCTCGGCGCCACGAAGCACGGGGGCCGATCTTTGGATAGCAGCACACGTCGGGCCTCACTCATATTCCCAATGGGCGCGCGCGGCCCCTCGTTCATCGTGTTAAAGAACTTCTATGCACTTCTGCGCTACAATCAGGCAACGGCTTACGCATTGTCGGTTGGTCATCTCGCGGATCGACTTCGGGGTGCTCCGGCGTTCGAGCAGTCCTGGCCGAGGGATGAGCGTGCACTGCGAAAGGGTGAGCGCGTTGAGTTGCAGCAGCTCCTGGTCGGGCATGGTTACGCAACCGGTGGAATTGACGGTATTTTTGGCACCCAAACACGTGCCGCAATCCGCTCGTACCAACGGTCAAAAGGACTGCCTGCCGATGGTTTTGCCGGCGTCACGCTGTTGGAGCACTTGAGAAAGAACGAACATGAGGCAAGTTCGCATCAGGTCCGTTCACCAAAGCAATGATGGGACGAATTGAGCATATGACGGCTATTGGCCGGCACACGGGCACCATGACCACGAGCCAGCTTCGTCGCGGCTCCGTGCCTGGTTCGGCTTGCGCCAACTCAGGTTTCGTCTGGCCCGCGTCACAGCTTGGGTCCGCCGCCCGGATATTGTCGTGCATCGCGGCAGGATTGCTCATTCTCTGCCTCCTTGCCGTAGCTGTGCCCCGACAAGCCGAAGCCCAGGGTTCGGGCAGCTACATCCCACCCTTTCCGAGCAACGACACCTACAAGCTCTACGTCTTCGGAGATTCACTTGCCGAAGGCACATGGGCGGGTCTCTATCGTGCCTTCCGCAACGATCCCCAGTTGCAAATCGTCAAAAAGTCTAGGCCCGGGTCCGGGCTCGCACGCGTCAAGAACTACAACTGGCTGGCAGCCGCCGAACGCTTTGTCCAGGCCGAAGAATTTCAGATTGCCGTCGTTGTGTTCGGCATCAGCGACCGCAAGTCGGTTTGGGTCAACGGCAATCGCCATCGATTTGCGACCAGCGGCTGGCACAAAGAATATGCCAGGCGTGTCGATCGGTTTATCAAGACGCTCAAACGCAAACGAGCGGCAATCTACTGGGTGGGGCTGCCCATTATGGCGGGCGATCGTGCGAATTCCGGTGCGCAATTGTTGAACAACCTCTATCGCGAGCGGTCGTTTCGCAATGGCATTCGTTACATCGACA
>JAUVMS010000001.1 GCA_030600135.1 Hyphomicrobiales bacterium
GATGAAGCAACTTCAGCTTTAGATAGTGAATCTGAGCAGCATATTCAAGAAGCATTAACAACCGTCATGCAACAAAGAACGACGCTGGTGATTGCACATCGGCTTTCAACTGTGCAAAACGCCGATCTCATCTGCGTCATGGACGCCGGCACCATCATCGAACGCGGCGCCCATGCCGAGTTGCGTGCAAAGGGCGGGTTCTATGAGCAGATGATATTGTCGCAGCTCCAGCCAGGTACCGCCGATCTGGAGAAACCCGAAACTATACGAGCCGGGGCCGCCGAATAGCCCTCACCAAACTATTCCCGCCGCAAAACCTTGTTGACCACCGTGTTGGCCCACGTCTGCGACTTGAACAAATCCTTGAGTTCATCGGGTTGGTAGCGGGTCTCGACCCATTCCAGGAACGGCAACCTCGCATCACCGTTGCGAGCAAGTCCGTTTCGCTCGCGCATATAGCTTTCAAAGAAATAGTCGAGCACGCCCGTGTCGGCCTGCTTGAAGTGGCCGTAGCGCCAGTCGAGCTGACCAACGGCTGCTTCGATCGGCCGCCCCTCCTGCAGCAACACGTAAAGCGCACTCATGAGCCCGACACGATCCGCGCCCGACTTGCAATGCATCAGGACCGGATACTCGATCGAGGCCAAAAGCTCTTTTGCCTCGCGCACCACTTCCGGGCGCGGCGCGGCGCGCGACTTGACTGGAAAGTCGACAAGCCTGATGCCATGGCGTTCGCACGCCGCCCTCTCGAGCCTGTAGCTGCCGCAATCACGAACTCCGCGCAGGTTCAGGATCGTGCGGATACCCAAACGCTTGTAATAGCGAATCTGGTGGGGCGCGGGCTGGCTCGCCCGCCAGGCGACATCACTAATCTTGTGGCGATTGGGATAGATCACCCGAAAGATGCCATGATCGACCAACAGCATATCGAGATAGTCGACCACTGGCCCGAAGGTTCGCCGCGCCCATTCCGGCGAGCGCGCAGAAATACCCTGGCGGATTTCCTGCATTTTCCGGTAGAACTGGCGTCGCTGCTTTTTGGCAAGATTCATGGCTTTGAGCCGTCGCTGTGCCTGCCCCGAGTCATGACCACTCGGATAGGACGGGCAATGAGCATTATGTAACACACTTGCAACTACCAGGATTTGCTACCCGATAGAATCACTGTCTCAACTCCCAGCATTTGAATCGGCTAAATATCCGCTATAGATTCAATCATCAATGGGGCCGAATCGACTGCCCACAACAGGACGGCAAATCGACGCGCGCATGTCGAAGAACAAGCAAGATCGCAAGCTCGTCCATTCCATCGCAGGCAACCTGCTGGCACGTTACATCCGACTCGTGCATTCAAGCAGCGACACACGCGCCGAGCCAACGGATTTCGCCGCGCGCGCCACCACCAACAGCCCCTTCATATGCGCTGTTTGGCACGGCCAATTCATGATGGTACCAGCGCTCAATACACCGCGTCTGCCCTGGCGCGTACTGGTTGCGCGGCATGGTGATGCAGAAGCCATAGGGGCCGCGCTCGAGCAATTCGACATGCAGCTGATTCGCGGCGCTGGCGCGGGAGGGAGGAAACGTGATCGCGGTGGTGCGGCAGCACTTCGTGGCGCGCTGCGGGCGCTTGACGACGGTTGCAGCATTGCGATGACTGTGGAAACGCCACCTGGCCCACCCCGCAAAGTCGGCATGGGCATCATCACGCTCGCCCGCCTGTCAGGTCGCCCAATCCTGCCATGCGCGGTTGCAACCAGCCGCTACGCCGCATTCAATACGTGGAGCCGTTTTGTCATCAACCTACCCTTTGCGCGCCTCGGCCTCGCCCTCGGCGATCCGATCCACGTGCCTCGAAAGGCCGGCCCTGACGAACTCGAGCAACTGCGCCTCGAAGTTGAAGATGGCCTCAACCGGGCAACGTCGCGCGCCTATGAGCTTGCCGAGGCTGACCCGGCGCGCAGCTTGCCGCCCAATCTCGCCCCACGGCGCCCACCTGGTATCATGCTAAAGTCGTATCGGGCGCTAACTTCGGCCCTCCGCCCGGCCGCGCCCCTCATCCTTTCGCGCCGCGAGCGCCGGAACAAAGAGGATCCGACACGGCGGAACGAACGATTTGGTATCGCTGATCGCCCCCGCCCGCCCGGTTTTTTGGTCTGGGTCCATGCCGCAAGCGTCGGCGAAACCAACGCCGTACTGCCCTTGATCGCCGCGCTGAAAGCGAGGCGGCCAGCACTAAGATTTCTGTTAACAACGGGCACTGTGACGTCTGCCAAACTGGCTGCTGATCGAGCGCAGGACTTGGCCATTCATCAGTACATCCCGCTCGATGCGCCGCAATATGTGAGGCGTTTCTTGGAGCACTGGTCTCCAGATTTGGCGATTCTCACTGAATCCGAGGTCTGGCCGAATCTTATTTTGGAAACCTCGGCGCGCGAAATTCCAACCGCGCTCGTCAATGGGCGCTTATCGGCAAAATCGTTTCGAACGTGGCGCCGGCGCATATCCATTGCCCAACAGCTCTTTGGCTGCATCGATGTCGTTCTGGCCCAGAATAAGGCAATGGCGAAGCGATTTTCCCAATTGGGAGCACGCGATGTCGTTGTCGCCGGCAACGTCAAGATGGACGCCCCTCCACCGCCGGTCGACCTGATGGAACTCAAGCGCCTGCGCGAGGCCATCAAGGACCGGCAAATTTTTGTCGCCACCAGTACCCACCCACGCGAAGAAGACCTCATTGCAAGCGTCCATCGCGTGCTGGCCAAAGATATCGAAGATCTGTTGACCATCATCATTCCACGCCACCCCGAACGTGGAACTGACATTGCACAAGCCATCATGGCTGAGGGTATGGACGTCCGCCAACGCTCTGCCGGCCAGTCACCGGAGCGCCCGTGCGATATCTATCTCGCTGACACCATCGGCGAAGTTGGGACATTCTACGCCTTGGCGCGTTTGGTGTTCATCGGCGGCTCACTGGTTCCCCATGGTGGGCAAAACCCGGTCGAAGCCGTCAAGCTGGGCTGCGGCCTGCTAACCGGTCCGCATTGGCACAATTTCCGCGATGTCTACCGGGAACTCATCCGCGCTGGCGGTTGTGTCGAGATTCAGGACCCAATCGACTTGGCGAAGGAAACCGGCCGCCTCTTAGCAGACGAAGCAGCGTTGGAAGCGATGGTGCAGAAAGCTACCCAGACAGTTGAACAAATGGGTGGCGCACTGGAGCGCACGATTGCCACGTTGGAACGTTATCTGCCGCGCGAGAAGGACCTCAAGCGTGCGTCTTGAACCGCCGGCCTGGTGGTATGAGACCGACGCAACTTGGACCGCGCGTCTGCTACAGCCGCTGGCCGGCATCTATGGGCTCATCGTCAAACGGCGATTTCAGGCGGTTGCGTCTCAGAAATCCAATATTCCAGTCATCTGCATCGGCAATTTCACTGCTGGTGGCGCCGGCAAGACGCCGCTCGCAATTTTCATTGCAAATCAACTGGGTAGCCTGGGCCATGCCGCGGCATTCCTGACTCGCGGCTATGGCGGCACGACCGTTGGCCCGCACCACGTCGATCCAACGATCGATACCGCTCGCGAAGTCGGCGACGAGGCCTTACTGTTGGCCCGCCATGCCCCAGTTGTCGTTGCCCGCAATCGGCCCGACGGCGCCAACGCGATCGAGTCGACCGGCGTAGACGCCATCGTCATGGACGACGGGCTGCAAAACCCTAGCCTCGCCAAAGACTTGACCATCGCCGTCATTGACGCCGAAGTGGCGCTTGGCAACCAGCGCGTCATACCGTCCGGCCCGCTTCGCGCACCGCTCGACTTTCAGTTGGGCCTCGTCGACGCAATCGTCATCAATCATAGCGATGGTGAGGCCCCGGCCACCGGAACGAGCGCACAGCGGTTCAAGTTTGATCAGCCAACGTTCGAGGCCCAAATCGTACCCACCGCAGACGCTCGCAAGGACTTGGCCGGTGCACCCGTGGTCGCGTTTGCTGGAATTGGCCGTCCCGAAAAATTCTTTTCGACATTGCGCGCTGCTGGCGCGTCGTTGAAGGCCACATGCAGCTTTCCCGATCACCACAGGTTCAGCGACGCCGATGCCACACGATTACTTGAGCTTGGCGAAAGCAATGCCGCGCGTCTGATGACCACGGAGAAAGACTGGGTCCGCATCGACGCCCACGACGGGCCGCTTGCCACGTTGCGCCAGCGCGTGACACCGCTACCAATTGAGCTTCGGCTCAATCAAAATGACGAAGAACGGATGATCAATTTGCTGCAACGCATTGTCACCAAGTCGAACGCGATCACGATCTAACGCTTCAGTCTGGTAACCTGCAGATGCCGCGATAGCGAAATCTCGGCGTTGGCGTAGGGCTCTTGCAGCTCGGCATTCCAATAACGCAATTCATCGAGCGGTATTTTTTGTCCGCTCACGGCACATTGCACATAGTCTCCCGGAAGCAAGACCTGATACTCGCCATCCAGATACTTTACTTTGGCCTCGCCTCTCAGGCCGAGAAATCGTTCAAATCGGTTCATTGAGTTATCTAATCTCCCGTCAACTGATACAATAGCGACAGCAATGAAAAAGCTCTAGAGCTTTTGGATACCAGTGGCACAAGTTGTGCCAATTCGCTCGTCGCTCAAAAGAGCGATCCTTGGTTGTTTTTCTTTTGCGCGCCTGGCCGCTGCCGGTTTGGTTCAGCGACCGGAGCTTTTTCGCCGTGATCAACCTGGGTCTCAAGCGCCTGTGCGCCGACTCGCCCATCGACGAATTCGAGCTCGAGCAGATCCCCACGCTCCACCGCCGTCGCGCGACGCAGGGGTTGCCCCTCCGCATCGCGCACCAGCGCAAATCCACGCTCGAGCACCGATTGATGACTGAGGCTGTTGAGCAATCCGAACATTGCGTTCAATGCCCCACGTCGCGTCGCCATATTGGCCATGTAGGCACGGCCACGACGCTCGTCGAGTGCCACCAGCCTTTCCCGAGCGACCACCATCCGACGTTCAAACGTCTTGGCGGTCAGCCGTCCAGCCACTTGTATGAACTCTCTTCGGTGCGCTCGCGTCGCCACCAACAGGCTCTGGCGCGCTGCCCGCGCGTGTGCATCAAGGCGCTCTCGCGAGCGCAGCAAGCGCTGTCGCAGAAGCGGCAACTGCAGCCTGCCCGCCACCTTGGCCAAACGATGCGCACTTCTTTGCGTGCTGGCCAGCAACCCCCGGCCGAGGCGACCCGCGACGCTGTCCAACCTCTGGCGGGGTAGTGCAACGAGATCTTGTGGCCGTGGCAATCCTCGCGCTGCCGCTTTGAGCCGCGATCGCTGCTCATCGAGCGCTCGCCGCAACCGCAATCGCAACCGCTCGCCCAGCTCGGTTATTCGCTCCAGCAGATCGAAGTGGCGCGGCACTGCCCACTCCGCCGCCTTGGTCGGTGTCGGCGCCCGCGCATCAGCCACCAAATCAATGAGCGTCCAGTCGGTCTCATGCCCGACCGCCGAGACGACGGGGATCTCGCTTTCCGCCACCGCTCGCACAACCGCCTCTTCGTTGAACCCCCAGAGGTCCTCGAGACTGCCGCCGCCGCGCGCGACGATGAGCACGTCAGGCCTCGGCACCTGAGCCCCATCACCTAACTTGTTAAAGCCCTGGATCGCCTTAGCCACTTCGCCTGCTGACTGCTCGCCTTGTACCCGCACGGGCCAAACGATGACGTGGACTGGAAAGCGCTCAGAAAACCCGTGCATCATGTCGCGAATGACCGCACCCGTGGGCGAGGTCACAATCCCGATCACCCTCGGCAAGAACGGCAGCGATCGCTTGCGGGCCTCGTCAAAAAGCCCCTCAGCGGCGAGCTTCTTCTTGCGCTCCTCGAGCAGCGCCATTAGCGCGCCGACGCCCGCCGGCTCGAGAAAGTCGATGACAATCTGATACTTGCTCTGACCCGGAAAGGTCGTGAGCTTGCCAGTGGCCACCACTTCTAGGCCCTGTTCGGGTTGTATTGGCAGACGCGCTGCAACGCCCTTCCAGATCACGCCGGCAAGCACAGATCGATCGTCCTTCAAGTCGAGATAGACGTGCCCCGAGCCCGGTCGCGACACGCGGCCGATCTCGCCGCGCACCCGCACATGATCGAACGTGCCCTCGATCACTTTCTTCAATCCGAACGAAAGCTCGGAAACCGTGTACTCCCGAACGTTCGTGCCTGGCTTGGCTGTCTGGGTGGCGCTCTCGCCCACGAATCAACTCCCCGTTTGCGTGGTGCGCGCCGGATGATACAAGACTGCCGGCAATGACAAAGGCGCGATTTTGGACCCTGTCGACAAAGCAGGGGTCCATCACCAATGACGAGAACGAGGCCGCACCATCATGAACGTCCTCATCATCGGCTCGGGCGGGCGTGAACATTCGCTCGCTTGGGCCATTGCCGCAAGCCCACTCCTCGGCGAGCTGTTTTGTGCCCCTGGCAATGGCGGGACCGCAACGCTTGCAAGCAATGTGGCGCTGGACGCGAGTGATCACAAGGCGATCGTGGAGTTTTGCCATGACCGGTCGATTGATCTGGTCGTTGTTGGCCCGGAAGCACCGCTGGTTGCCGGCCTTGCCGATGACCTGATGGCCGCCGGCATCAAGGTCTTTGGTCCGAGCAAAGCGGCTGCGCAGCTGGAAGGGTCCAAGGCTTTCACCAAGACGCTCTGCAGGGACAACGACATTCCGACGGCGGCCTACGCCCACGTCTCATCGGCTGGTGAAGCCAAGGCCTACGTCGCACAATGCGGCGCGCCCATTGTCGTCAAGGCGGACGGCCTTGCGGCCGGCAAGGGTGTGTTCGTTGCCCAAACCGTCGACGAGGCCAATAACGCCATCGACATCTGCTTTTCCGGTGAGTTTGGCGAGGCCGGCGCCGAAGTCGTCATCGAAGACTGTCTTGTTGGCGAAGAGGCGAGCTACTTTGCCCTGACCGATGGCAAATCCATCCTGCCGCTTGCCACTGCCCAGGACCACAAGCGCATCTTCGACGGCGACGAGGGTCCCAACACAGGCGGCATGGGTGCCCATTCGCCGGCCCCGGTCATGACCGATGCCATGTGCACGCGCGTCATGGACGAGATCATCCGCCCGACGGTCGACGCCATGGCCCACGCCGGCACGCCCTATGTCGGCGTACTCTATGCCGGGCTGATGATCGCCGACGAAGGGCCGCAACTGATCGAATACAACGTTCGCTTCGGCGACCCGGAATGCCAGGTCCTGATGATGCGGCTCAGGTCGGATCTCCTGCCCGCACTTGTTGCGACGGCCGACGGCCAACTCGCTAACTTCGATTTGCGCTGGCGCGACGACAAGGCGCTGACAGTGGTGCTCGCCACCCAAGGCTATCCGGGCGATTACGAGAAGGGTTCGGTCATTCGCCGCCTCGATGAAGCAGGCAGCGACGGCAATGTCGAGATTTTCCATGCCGGCACCAAACTGCAAGATGGACGAACGCTGGCGTGCGGCGGCCGCGTGCTCAATGTCACGGCCCGCGGCAAGACCGTGGGCGAGGCTCGGACGCGGGCCTACGAAGCCATCAAGCAAATCGACTGGCCCGAAGGATACTGGCGAACCGACATCGGCTGGCGCGCCATCGAGCGCGAGGAGAGCCCGTCATGAGCGCGGCGAACGACCTCTTTCCTGGCTTTGACAGTCGACGGATTGCGACATCCGCAGCCGAAATTTTTGTCCGCATCGGCGGCTCCGGCCCGCCGCTGGCTCTGCTCCACGGCTATCCTCAGACCCATGCCATTTGGCACAAGATGGCGCCGGAACTGGCAAGGCGCTTTACTCTGATCCTCCCCGATTTGCGCGGTTACGGCCAAAGCCTTGGCCCTCCATCCGATCCCGAGCACACGGCCTATTCAAAGCGGGCGATGGCGGGCGATATCGTCGAGGTCATGCGTTCGCTCGGCCATGAGCGGTTCGCACTCGGCGCCCACGACCGCGGCGCCCGGGTCGCTTACCGATTGGCGCTGGATCATCCAGACGTCGTGGCACGGCTTGTCATCCTGGATGTCGTACCGACTGTCGACGCCTGGCAGGCGATGGCGGCGCAGGAGGCACTCGATACCTACCACTGGCCGTTCCTGGCACAACCGGCCCCGCTGCCCGAAACGCTGATCGCCGGCGCGCCAGAGTTTTATGTCGATCACACGCTTGCCAGTTGGTCAGCCACCAACGATCTCACGCCATTCGCTCCAGCCGCGCTCGCCCAGTATCGCGCACTATTGGCAAACCCCGAAAGCAGACATGCGGCCTGCGAAGACTATCGCGCCGGCGCCACTTGCGATTGGCAGTATGACAAGGCCGACAAGGAAGCTGGCCGCAAGATCGCCTGCCCGACATTGGTGCTGTGGGGCACCGACTATCTGAGCCAGACCCCCGATCAAAGCACACTGGATGTGTGGCGCCCCTGGTGCACGGATGTGCGGGGCTCTACCATACGCTCGGGCCACTTCCTTGCGGAGGAAAACCCCGTCGACACGCTCGACCACATGTTGCATTTTCTCGAGCAATACCAAGGAGCCACGTAAAGCTCGATTTTCTCAACGCCAGTCGGGCGGCTTGAAGACCCGCTGAAAAACACCAAGTTTCAGCGATCGATTTGCGATCAATTGCAACAGAAGCGGCGGTTCAAAATGGACGACAAAGTTCCGGCAAAGATCGAACCGAAGCCGCCCAGGGGTTCGATCGCCCTGGCGCTCGGCGGCGGTGCGGCACGTGGAATTGCCCATATTCCCCTGCTTGAAGCGCTCGACGAACTCGGCATCCGTCCGCGCGTCATCGCAGGCACCTCCATCGGCGCCCTCATCGGTTCCGTCTATGCCAACGGCATGTCCGGCCGTGACATCCGCCGCTATACCCTCGACTTGTTTGAGGCACGGTCCGAGCTAATTCGTCGCTTGATCAACAGATGGCCGGGCTCTCTGACCAGCCTCATCAATCCGATGACACCGGCCATTATCAATCCAGTTACGCTCTTTGAAATTGTTCTACCGGAGGACTTGCCGAAGGATTTCTCCGAGCTCAAGATCCCGCTCAAAGTCGTCGCCGCCGATTTTCATGCCCAGGAACAGGTGATCATCAGTTCCGGACCGCTGCTGCCGGCAATTAGCGCCAGCTCAGCTCTACCGGCGCTGCTCACTCCGGTGAAGCTCGACGGCCATATTCTGATCGACGGCGGATTCGTCAACCCGACACCGTTCGATATCGTCACCAACGATGCTGAATTCACCGTCGCCGTCGATGTAACGGGCAAGGGCGGTACGGAGCCGGGCGAAATGCCAAATTCCATGGAGGCCTGGATCGGTGCGGCTCAGATCACGCTCTATTCCATCGTCCGCGAGAAGCTCAAGTATGAGGCGCCCGACATACTCATCAGACCCGACGTCGGCAGATTTCGGGTTTTGGATTTCTACAAGGTCGAAGAAATACTGGAAGCTGCGGAACCGGCACGGATGGAATTCATAAAGCAGCTCGATAAATTGCTCAAGAAATCTGCGAGCACATCGGAAATCTGATAAATTTCAATCTCGCGATGTCGATCCGCATGACGTGGACTGCGAGTTAGTCCCGCCGGGCGACGAAAAAGTTCTGCAACAACTCCCGCGCCCGCCGCTCTTGAAACCCGCTATAGACTTCGGGCGCATGGTGACACGTCACCTGGCTGAACACCCGCGCGCCGTGTTCCACACCGCCGCTTTTGGCATCCATCGCGCCATAATAGAGCCGGGCGATGCGCGCAAACGAAATGGCGGCCGCACACATGGCGCAGGGCTCGAGCGTGACATAGAGCGCGTGATCGACGAGCCGCTCGCTCCCCACGGAGCGACAAGCGTCCCGAATCGCGAGCATTTCCGCGTGTGCCGTCGGATCGCCAAGCTCTCGAATGCGGTTGCCGGCCCGGGCGATGATTTCGCCGCTTGGTGCAACAATCACCGCCCCCACCGGCACCTCGTCGCGTTTTGCCGCCGCTTCCGCCTCGGCAAACGCCAAATCCATGTGGTTGCTTGGCGCGATGGGTGTCATAACGGCACTCGATTTTGCAGGAGACGGCATCAGATGGCCAAGGCGCCCAAAGGTCAAGGCAACCGAAAAGCCCGTGCGGCGCCCGAGGACAGGCCCGATGTGGCCGGGCAACGGATCGCCAAGGTCATCGCCCGCGCCGGTCTCTGTTCCCGCCGCGATGCCGAGCGCTGGATCGCCGATGGCCGCGTCCACCTCAACGGCCGCTTGCTCACGAGCCCCGCCGTCACCGTTGCCCCCACCGACACCATTCTCGTCGACCGCAAACCGTTGCCCGAGACCGCGGCCCCGCAGCTTTGGCGCTATCACAAGCCCCGTGGCCGCGTCACCACGCACCGCGACCCGCAAGGTCGCCCCACCGTATTCGAGGCGCTGCCCGATTTCCTGCCACGCGTCATCTCCGTCGGACGTCTTGATTTCAACACCGAAGGCCTGCTGCTGCTGACCACCGACGGCGCCCTTGCCC
Source organism: Hyphomicrobiales bacterium (assembly GCA_030600135.1). GTDB lineage: Bacteria > Pseudomonadota > Alphaproteobacteria > Rhizobiales > JAUVMS01 > JAUVMS01. Next base: position 10,535 of record JAUVMS010000001.1, read on the forward strand.
GCCATCTCGAGTTGCCGGCCACCGGTTGGCTGCGTCGCTATCGGGTCCGCGCCCACGGCATGGTCGACCAAAAGGCGCTCGACAAGCTGGAAAAGGGCATCGAGCTCGATGGCATCCGCTATGGCCCTATCGAGGCCCGCCTCGACCGTACCCAAGGCGCCAACATCTGGCTCACCATCGGCCTGCGCGAAGGCAAGAACCGCGAGGTAAGGCAGGTGCTCGGCCACCTGGGCCTCGAGGTCAACCGCCTGATCCGCATCTCCTATGGACCGTTCCAGTTGGGAGATCTGGACACCGGCGCCATCGAGGAGGTCAAGACCCGCGTGATCGCCGAGCAAATCGGCCCGAAACTCGCCCATGAACTGGGCCTCGTGGCCGACCGAAAGCAAAAGCGTAAGGCCGCTGCCGACAAGCCAACCTCGCGCAAGCCCACCGCCCGCAAACCAAGTCCGCGCAGACAGTCGGACAAATCCGCCCCACGCAAGAAACCCAAGAAATGAGGATCGTCGCCGGCAAATTCCGCGGCACGCCGCTCGCGACCCCAAAGGATCAATCGATCCGTCCCACCAGCGACCGCGTACGTGAGGCGCTGTTCAACATTCTTGCCCACGGGCTCCACGACTTCGAACTCGAGGGCGCGCGGGTCCTCGATCTCTTCGCCGGCACAGGCACACTCGGCCTCGAAGCGCTGTCGCGTGGCGCGAAATTCTGCCTGTTCGTCGAGCACTCCGCGAGTGCCCGCGCCCTCATCCGCCGCAATGTCGAGCACTTGGGCGTCGCCGGTATCACCAAGATCTATCGTCGCGACGCCACCAAGATGGGCGGGCCGGGCAGTCTCGCGCCCTTCGATCTCGCCTTTCTCGATCCCCCCTATGGCGATGGTTATGGCGAGCTGGCCCTCGCCGCCGCGCGTGATCAAGGCTGGCTCTTGGACAACGCCATCTGCGTCCTCGAGGAGAGTGCCGATGCCGCTATTGCGATTCCCGGGGGCTTCGAGCCCATGGATCAGCGCACCTACGGCGATACCCAAATCCTTATCCTCAGAAATTTACCGAACATCACTTGATATCTCTATAAAACTAGAATACTAGTTATATCGTTATGGATGAAATTGAACGCGAAACCAAAGTTGCCTCGATGCTGGCCGCGCTCGGCAATGAAACCCGGCTCAGCCTCTTTCGCCAGCTGGTGCGCGCCGGCGATGACGGCATGAGCGTTGGCGCCATCCGCAAGCGCCTCGCCGTTCCGGCCTCCACCCTGCAGCACCATTTGTCGGCACTCGTGCACGCCGGCCTGGTGCACCAGACACGTGCCGGGCGAGAGATCCGCTCGGTGGTCGATTATCGAGCTGTCGACGGTCTCATTGCCTATCTGACCGAGGAATGCTGCGCCGACGCCGCCAGGCCCGGCCCGCACGCCACGCACGCGCTGCGAAAAATTGGAGAGACAGTGGGATGACTGCGCTCGTTGAGACACTCAAGGGCCTGCCCAATCTCAAGCTCGATCGCGCCTGGCTCGCGGTCGCCATCATTCTGGCGCTCATCGCTCTGCTCGATCCCGGGCAATTCGTCCCCTCGATCCAATTCACCCTGCAGCAACTGTTGAGCACAGCGCCATTCATGGCCTTTGCCGTGCTCTCCATTGCCTATCTGAAGGCGAGCGGCGCCGCGACTGTCATCGCCCGTGCCTTCGAGGGCCGCGAAACCCGCATGATCGTCATGGCCGCGCTCTTTGGTGGCTTGGCGCCGTTCTGCTCGTGCGAGGTCGTTCCCTTTATCGCCGGACTGCTGGCCCTCGGCACGCCGTTGTCCGCCGTCATGGCATTTTGGCTCGCCTCACCGCTGATCGACCCGCCGTCGCTTTTGATCACCGCCGGCGCGCTCGGCTGGCAGTTCGCCATCGCCAAGACCATCGCCGCCGTTGGCATGGGGCTCATGGGCGGCTTTGCCATCAAGGTGGCCATTACCGCGGGCTGGTTCACCAATCCCCTGCGCCCGCGTGAGGCTGACGGGTGCTGCGGTTGTGGCCCATCGCCCTTTTCCGGCAAGCCCCATTGGACGTTCTGGGACGATCCTGCCCGCCGCGAGCTGTTTTGGAGCGAGGGGCTCTATAACGCCCACTTCCTACTCAAGTGGTTGACGCTCGCCTATATGCTCGAGGGCCTGATGATCCACTATATCCCGGCCGAGACCATCGCCGGTCTGGTTGGCGGCACGGGCCTCTTTCCCATCGTGCTGAGCGCGCTGGTGGGCGCCCCCGCCTACCTCAACTCCTACGCCGCGCCGCCGCTCGTTGCCGGCCTCATGGAGCAAGGCATGAGCGCGGGCGCCGGCATGGCCTTCATGGTGGCGGGTGCCGTCAGCTGCATCCCCGCCATGACAGCGGTCTTCGCGCTGGTCAAACGCCAGGTGTTTTTCTCCTACGTCGCCCTCGGCTTCCTCGGCGCCGTGACCTCAGGCGTGCTCTTCCAGCTTTGGCTGAGTCTGGGGTGAGGGGGGGAAATTGCTCTTTTGTGAGATATCTACCGTCCCTGAATCGCCGGTAGCACATGATCAACGATCACCTTGTACGGCACCTTCCAGGCGTCCGGCTGATTGTAGTTGCCGGCAAAGACCACGACCACCAACTGGCTGACTTGGCTCACGCTGAGCCTCTGTCCGCCATTGCCGAAGCCGGCGACCCATGTGGGCGGCGAGCCTTCGGGCCCGAGCCACCAGAATAGGCCATAGCGAAGACCAGAGACGGCACTGGTCTGCGGCGTAAACGAGGCACTTAGCCATTCCTCGGGTACGACCTGCCGGCCCTGCCAACGCCCGCCATCGAGAATCATTGTACCAATCTTGGCCAGGTCTCCGATCCTGAGGCGTAAGCCCGATGCCGCGGACGGTTCGCCGTCACGTCCCTTCACCCACTCGAACTCGTCGATGCCGAGGGGGGAAAAAATCTTCTCTTTGGCGAAAACGTCAATGGGTTTGCCCGTTCCCTTGGCAATGAGACGAGCGATAATGGCCGTGGCGCCGCCGTTGTAATCCCACTTTTCCCCAGGCTCCCTTACGAATCGATAGCGATCCCGCGCCATCTCCATGGCAATCTCACTATTGCGCGGATCAGTATAGGGCAAATCCTCGTTCCAGTCCGTGCCCATGGTCATGGTGAGCGCATGGCGCACCAGAATGGCTTGGCGCGCCTCGTCGCCCGCCAAATCCGGGTATTCCGGGAACTGCGCAACGACGCTCTCGTTGAGCTCCGGCACCAGCCCCTCGGCAAGGGCGATACCATAGAGCAGGCCGGTAACGCTCTTGGTGACGGAGCGCAGGTCATGCAAGCTTTGCGGGCGATGCTGAACCCGTCCGAGATAGCGGCCCCTACGCTCGTCCCCGCCTGCAAAATATTTCTCCGCGAGAACCTCCCCGCGGTGTATGACGAGCACACTGTGCAACCCCGCCAGCTCACCCGCCTCGACGGCTTTTGCAAGTTTTTCTTCCAGTTCGTTCGCCATGGTCACGCTCTGAGTTGCAATGAACACAACAAAGGCAATCAGGAAGCACCACCAGAAGTCTCCCGCCCGTGCTCTGGAACGCTGCATTGATTTGATCCCGTAGATAGCGACCGACAACTTCATGTGCCGTAGAGCCAGTTGGTGTCAGCGTAACCCATCCAGTCCGCACGCCCTAAGTGTATTCTGCACAAGATCTTGCATTAAATGCCTCTCGTCCCACTACCGCTTATTCTCCTCCCGCTTCCGCCAGAAATCGAGGTGTTCGCGCTGCAGGGCGCGGGCGCAATCGCCGCCGCAGCTGATCCAGGTGCCGCCCGGCAGTTCGACCTCCTCACCCTCGACGGTGCCTTGGCGCACACGCCTGGTCCGCGCCGTCATGGCCGCGCCGCCCTGGGCGCTCGCCGCACGCACCTTGCCGTATCCGAGCACCTCCTTCGGCGCCGTCAAGCTGTTCCAGGAGTAGTGCGCGGCCAGCGTTCCGAGACCGCCGACGAAGGCGGCAAGGAATGTACGAATCAAATAGCGGCGCAGCCGGTCGCCCATGACGCTTCCCCCATTCCCGATTGCATAGGTCCTTTGGGCGCGATCCAACGTTCGATTCGGCACGCGACCACAGCCATTCCCCGATGCACAGAGGTCGTACATCGCTCAGGCTACTGATGGCAATCTCGCGGTGGGTTAGCGCCGCCCGAACAGCCGCTCGATGTCGGCGAGCTGCAACTCCACATAGGTCGGCCGGCCATGGTTGCATTGCCCGGAATGGGGCGTTGCCTCCATCTCGCGCAACAGCGCGTTCATCTCCGGCCCCGTCAGCCGTCGCCCGGAGCGCACACTGCCATGGCACGCCATGGTGGCGCAGACATATTCGAGCCGGTCCTTGAGCGCCGTCGCTTCGCTGCCCTCGCGCAGCTGGTCGGCCAAATCGCGCACCAGGCCCTGCACATCCATCTCGCCCAGCATCGCCGGCGTCTCGCGCACCACAACCGCCTCGGGGCCGAAGCGCTCCAGGACCACGCCCAGCTCAGCCAAATCTCCGGCCTTGGCCTCGAGCCGCGCCGCGTCGTCGCCGTCGAGCTCCACCACCTCGGGGATCAACAGCCCCTGGCGAATGACGCCGCCATCGCCCAGCGCCTGCTTCATGCGCTCATAGACCAGACGCTCATGGGCGGCGTGCTGATCGACAATGACGATCGAATTGCGGGTTTGCGAAACGATGTAATTTTCGTGCACCTGCGCCCGCGCTGCCCCGAGCGGCTGGTCGAGCGCCTCCTCGGGCACCGACGCGACATTGGGAGCGGTATCCCCGCTCGCCGCGCTCATGCCAGCAAGCGGCGCCTGCGCCTCCTCACTGAAACCACCGGCCGAGGTGGGTGCACCCTGCGTCTGCCCAGGCCATTGTGGACGATAGGGCTGGCCCCCGCCCGGCACACCTGGCCTCGAAGCGAACGCTGCCAGCGTCGCCGCGCCACCGGCCGCGGCGGCCGAGTGCCCCGCTTGACGCAGTGCTTCCTGTAACGCCCCGACCATGAGACCGCGCACCAGCCCGGCGTTGCGAAAGCGCACCTCGGCCTTGGCCGGATGAACATTGACATCCACCGCCTCCGGCGCCAGGTCGACGAAGAGCGCCACCATGGCAAAGCGCCCCCTGGGCACGAGATCGCCGTAAGCACCACGCAGGGCACCCGCCAACAAGCGGTCCTTCACCGGCCGGCCGTTGACGAATAGAAACTGCCAACCCGGGTTGGCGCGATTGAGGGTCGGCAATCCGGCAAAGCCCGCCAGCCGCACGCCGTCGCGTTCAGCCGCAATCGCCAAGGCATCGGTGACGAATTCGCGGCCCATGATCCGGCCGAGCCGGTCTGCGAGGCCATCGACGCCAGCATCGACCGCCGGCAGCCTGAGACCGACGCGTTCGCCCGTCGTCAACGTGAACGCGATGCGCGGTTGGGCCATGGCCAGTCGTTTGACCACGTCGGCAATCGCCGAATTCTCGGCCCGTTCCGATTTGAGGAACTTAAGCCGCGCCGGCGTCGCGGAAAACAGGTCCTGTACTTCGACCGATGTGCCGACGTTGAGCGCCGCCGGCCGCACATTGCTCTTATCGCCGCGCTCAACCTTGATCTCGACCCCCTGCCCGCTAGGCTGACGGCTGCGGATCACCAACCGCGCAATGGCCCCAATCGAGGGCAATGCCTCGCCGCGAAAGCCGAGCGTAGAGATGTTGAGCAAGTTTTCATCGTCGAGCTTGGAGGTGGCGTGCCGCTCCACAGCGAGCGCCAGATCATCGGCCGACATGCCCCGCCCGTCGTCGATCACACGAATGAGCGAAACCCCCGCCCCGGACGTGACCACCTCGATGCGCCGAGCGCCAGCGTCAATGGCGTTTTCCACCAATTCCTTGACGACGCTTGCCGGCCGCTCGACGACCTCGCCGGCGGCAATCCGGTTGATGGTCTGCGATGAAAGCTGACGTATGGCCAAGTGCGCCTCCTTGGGAGGAACGGGCCGGCGGCTGGTTCAGGCGCCTTTTTCCAAGCGCGCGCGCGCAAGCCGCTTGCCCGTCTCGACGGCCGGTTGATCAAACGGATCAATCCCCAACAAACCGGCGGCGAGAATCGTTTCAGTCATGAAATGCATCATGAGCGCCCCCATCGTCTGCTCGTCAAGCGTCTCGATGTCGATTGTTCTGACCGGCCTGCCGGCGCCAATTAGCGCCTCGGGCACGGCGCGAGCCTGGGCATGGGTTAGTTCGCCGATGTTTCGCCCGGCCAAATAATCAAGTCCCGCAAGCTTGGCGAGTTCCGGTGACAGCTCAGGCCCATCGGCCGGTGCCACGGTGCGCAAAAAGGTCAACAGATGGTCTCGCGGACCATCCATGTAGAGTTGCAGCTGACTGTGTTGATCGACCGGTCCGAGAGCCGCCACCGGCGTGAACCCGGCGCCACCCTTGCCGAGGCTCTCGGCCCAAAGCTGGGCGTACCAATGGGCAAATCGGCCGAGGCGATCACTGTAGGGCATCATCACGGAAACCCGGTTGCCACGATGCCTGGCAAGCCCGACGGCCACGGCGGCACCAAGCCCGGGTGCGAACGCCAGCGGATCGTCGCACTGGCGCATCGCCTCGACGACGGCACGCGCGCCCGCGCGAACAGCAAAGGGATCGAGCCCTTGCGCCATCGCCGGCAACAGTCCCACGTTGGTCAATGCCGAGAACCGCCCTCCGATGCCGGTGTGATGCTCCAGTATGGGGACATCGTGCGCCTCCATCAGGGCTCTGAGGCCGTTCTGGCGACCATCCACGCCAGGCTCGGTCACCGCCAGGAACATGCGCGAAACGTGCGCGCCAAGCCCTGCGGCTTTGACGGCATCGAGCGCCGCGATGGCCTGTGCCAGCGTCTCAGGCGTGTTGCCCGACTTGGAAATGACGACGAATCGGGTTCGTGTGAGATCAAGAAGGGCGAGCGCTCGTGCCAGCGTGCGGGCGTCGAAATTGTCATAAAAGCGTGTCCGCGGACGTTTGAGCTGGCCGGTCGTCATTTCGCCAGGAATGTTCCAGCCACCGAGCTGGGCCAGCGTCTGGCCACCGAGGCTCGAACCACCTGTGCCAAAAAACACGATGGTACCTGCGCAATCACTGAGCTGCTCGAGCGCCGCGGCCGCGTCATCGATGTCGCTCGTCGCCTCGGGCACGCGCAGCAGTGCCAGGCTACCAGCGTCCAGCGCCTGCTTTAGGTCTGACCAGGGTAATTGCAGCTCCTTGCCCAACGCGTCGAGCTGATCGCTGCCCAGCCCGTGCTCACCGATCGCATCGGACATGCAACCAGCCACGCTCTGATGGTACCCGAGCCCAAAATCACCTGACCCCTCTGGCATTCTCGGCGCCTCCCAAGCCCCATCAGGGCCGAAAAATCAATGGCCCGACCGCATGCTGGTGAGAAATACAGGTTAGCAGTCGGCAAACAACAAATCATAGCTGAGGCATTGAAACCTTAATTTCATTGAGACAAATCAATGTTTCAGGCATTTTATTTCAAACAACTATTTCGGTTATCTACCTCAACCTTCGTCGGCAATGTTTGACGGGCGGCCGACAATCGTCACGATGAGTGAATCTGGTTTGAGTAGTTTCTTGGCGACACGCTTGATATCGTCGATCGTGATAGCATCAATCAGGCCGTTTCGCTTGTCGACGTATTCGATCCCCAATTCCTCCACCTGGATCCACAGCAATTGGCTCGCAATCTTCGTGCTGGTGTCGAACCTCAGCGCATAGGACCCGGTCAGATATTGCTGAGCGTCTACAAGTTCCTCTAGCGTCGGCCCATGCTCGGCCATCCGTCTGAGTTCGTCGCGAATGACCTTCAGCGACTCTGCAATTCCCTCATTTTTGGTCGCCACACCGCCGAAATAGATCGAAGCATGAACATAAGGATAGACGTAGCTGTAGACGGAATAGGCAAGACCACGCTTTTCGCGCACCTCTTCGGTGAGCCGAGAACTGAAACCGCCACCGCCGAGGATGTAATTGAGTACGTAGGCCGGAATAAAATCCTTATCCTTGCGATTGATACCGCCGTGGCCGAATTGCGCGACCGACTGCGGCACGTCCATTTTGATCACTTTGCGGATCGGGCCGTTTTTCGGCACAACCTGCGCAACCTCTTTGATGTCGGCTTTTTCGGGTAGCGCTCCGAACACCTCGTCGAGCAGCACGCCGAGTTCTTTGGCATTGATATCACCGACGACGGCAATCTTGAGATTGTCCTTGGCGAAGTTACGCTTGCGAAACGCTGACAAGTCCTCGCCCGAGATAGCCGCAACCGACTCTCGCGAGCCCTTGACCGAACGCGCATAGGGATGGCCTTCGAAGGCAATGCGGAACCATTCGCGAGAAGCAATTTTGTCGGGATCTTTGGAATCGAATACGATACCAGTGCTAATCGAAGTCCGCATCCGCTCGACCGCGTCATTATCGAATCGCGGTTCGTTGAGCGCCATCCTCAACAGCTTGACGGCTTCCTCACGGTTTACCGTTAGGGTCTGAAAGCTTCCCGAAAATGCATCGCGGCTGGCCGAGGACTGCATTCGGATCGCTAGTTCGTCGAGCTTGCTTTGAAACTCGGCCGCGCGCATCTCGCCGGCTCCTTCATCGAGCATGCTCGTCAAGAAGTTTGCCACACCGGGTTTGCCTTCAGGGTCCTGCGAGGACCCTCCACGAAAAGCGTACCGCAACGCCATGAGTGGCACGCTATGCTCCTCGACAAGCCAAGCCTTAATGCCACCCGGGCTCGTGATTTCTTGAATTTTCATCGCTCTTGCATCGCTCGTTGCGGAGAATATTGCGATCGCCATAACCGCCAATGCGATTTTAGCGCGAAGCATTCCGTTTGCAGGAGTGGTTTTGGAAATCATCGAATACCTCGCAGCGTCACGACTTTGATACAGTTTTGCCTTGAGCGCTCGGATCCTTGCGTTCCGCTTTTTTCTCCGCAGGCACCAAATACCCGGTCACAGAGCGCTTCAAGTCGAAGTGCTTTCGAGCCACACCCAACACGTCTTCAGCCGTGACTTTGGACAAGCGTTCAGGCCACGCCTCGACATCTTCAACCGAACGCCCCATCGCCAACCCCCAACCATAACGACGCGCGAGCGTCGATTGGCTGTCATTGCCGTAGATGTAGTCGGCCAGGTAGTTCTTCTTGGCGCGCTCCAGTTCGTCGTCCGTGATGCCATTCGCCACAACATCGGCAATGATCGCATCAGCGGCTTTTTCGACTTGCTCCAAGCTGATCCCATCCTGCGCCACGGCATAAACGCCAATTCGCGAGGAATCGAGCCCGCTGCCACCGTACCACCCTCCGGCACTTGACGCGATCTTCTGCTTAACCACCAAATCCTTATACAGCCGACTTGTCGATCCGCCGCCGACGACCTTCATCAGCAAATCGAGCGCCTCGGCTTCACCGGCCTCGGCCGAGGAATAGCTCGGCGCCAGATAAACTCGCTGCATTGTTGGTTGACCAGCACGAGGGTCCTCGAGGCGAACCCGTCGCGCGGCGCGATGTGGCGGCTCTCCCGGACGGGGATCGCGCACGGCGTTATCGTTGGCCGGGATCTCGCCAAAAGTTTTTTCGGCCAACGCCATGACTTCGTCCGGCTTAACGTCGCCCGATACGATGAGGATGGCGTTGTTAGGCGCATAGTAGCGCCCGTAGTGGGTCAAGGCGTCTGCCCGGTTGAGTTCGGCCATCTCGTGTTCCCAGCCAATGATCGGGATGCCATAGGGATGGCCCTGATAGAGCGCAGCCATCATCTCTTCGCTGAGGATACTCGATGGATTGTTGTCGACGCGCGATCTGCGTTCCTCGAGAATGACGTTGCGCTCGGTCAACACGTCCTTTTCGCGCAGCTTGAGGTTGACCATGCGATCCGCCTCCATCTCCATCACGAGCGGAAGTCGATCCTTGGCGACCCGTTGAAAATATGCCGTCACGTCTTGACCGGTAAAGGCGTTGTCCTGTCCGCCATTGCGAGCAATGACCTTGGAAAATGCCCCCGGCGCGATCTTGTCGGTGCCCTTGAACATCAAATGTTCGAGGAAATGGGCGATGCCGGAGTGACCCTTCGGCTCGTCGGCGGCGCCAACCCGATACCACACCATGTGGGTAACGACCGGCGCCCTGTGGTCGGAGATGACAACCACATCCATGCCATTCTTGAGTTTTGTGTGAAATGCCCGATTTCCGGCCGCGGCCGGCTGGGAAAGGTTTGCGGTGGCTGCCATCAAGAGCCCTATTGCAAGGTGGGAAAGGAACCGTCTCGATTGAACGTGCATAGGCGTCTCAGCACTCCTCGAGGCGCGGATGAGATGACCACGCGTTTGACCCAATCGCACCGCGGTGTCGGACGCCGAGCGCTGCGACGCGAATTCGAATGCTGATTTTGTGCGTGAACCGGCCCAAGTCAAATTACATGTTGTTCATAAGCGAGGGAAGACTCTAGGCATTTGGGACTATTTTGATTCACAAAGCCCAGCCATGCAAAGGACTTAGCGACGAGTGGTTCGTGTGGAGCGCTGAATGGTTCCTACTGAATTTGCACAGGCGCTTTCTTGGCAGCGCCGCTTATGTAGTCGGCGATTGCAGACCGGCACAACTGGCCGTTCTGGGTCACCTTGTTATACTCGTCCAGCTTGGTCAGCTTCATCCATTTGGCATCTTGGCAGTACTTCTTGATGAGCGCCGCCATTTCGGCTTCTTGCGATGCTTTCCTGTCTTCGGCATCGACCGGCCAACTTGCGTCGGCCTGCGCGACCCGCCCAGATCCGGGCGCGGGCAAATCATTGGTCGGCGGAACGACCAGGGACGATCGTTGCGCGACTGTCGGCTCGTCGCGGGGCCCGGAATTGCCCGAGCTCACTCCAAACGCATTGAATTCAACACCGTCGATCCCGCCGCAACCGGCGAGGCCCAGCGTTGCGACGATAAGCGTTACCGCGCCAATCCAATCAAGCTGTTTCATGCCGTCCCCCAGTCGACCCACAATCGGTAAGTTCGACCGACTATTACGCGATACCAAACCTTGGCCACTAACCCTCTTTTGGGGCCTTTTTGCGACTCGCGATGAGTGAGTCATACAAGAGCCCGGCGGCGCCGGCAACTATGGCGACATCGGCCAAATTGAAGATGTACCAATAGTAGCCAAATACATGGAACGAGTAGAAGTCGGCAACGCCACCGAGCGAGAGGCGATCCACGGCATTGCCGAGCGCGCCACCGATGATTAGGCCGAGCGAGGCGGCGATCAAATATGAGCCGGTACGCGTAAGCCAAACAAACATACCGAGGCTGACCACAACCGCCACTCCGGCCAGCAGATACTGGCCCTGCGCGTTATCGAGCGAGAACATGCCGTAGCTGATGCCGGTATTCTTGACGTAGATGAGATCGAGGAATGGGGTGAGCTCGATCCGCCCTTTGTCCTCGATGCGGTAAACCTGCAACAGCCACCACTTGTTTGCCTGATCGCAGACAATGACGATCGCGGCCAACAGCAAGCCGAACCGGGTCAACGGTCCCGACAGCCGAATGTGTCTTGCCTCGTCAATCATCGGTTGCCCTCGCCCCGGCCTGGCCCTTCGAGCCAACATGACGCGATTCGTCCAATTTGTATGGTCTTGCCGAAGGACTATTGTGCCGCCCGGCGCCGGGCGGCGAATTGCCGAACGGCCTCACCATCGCGGGGGCTGAGGTCGGGATATTCCGGGTCCTCGCCGACCTCGGGCAAGATCTTCCACGACCGTTCGCAGCGTCGACCCTCGGCAGGGTTCACAACCACCGCAACGTCGTTCACCTCGTCAAGCCGGAATGCCGTTTTCAGCGCTATGCCGTCCGCAATCGTGATCGCGCTGGTGATGGCGATCTCGGCGAAATCGACGCCTTTGAGTGCCTCGCGCAATGCTTTGTCATCAATGTGCACCACCGGCGCTGCCTCGAGGCTCGAGCCAATACGCTTTTCACGCCGCTCCACCTCGAGCGCGCCCGTAACGACCCGGCGCACGGCCCGGATCCTCCGCCACTTCTCCGCCAGTGCAGCATCGGCCCACGACTTGGGAACGTCCGGAAAGACCCGCATGTGCACCGAGCCGTCCTCCGAGGGATAGCGCGCCAGCCACACCTCCTCGGCCGTGAAACACAACATCGGGGCCAGCCAAGCCGTGAGGTGCGAAAAGACCTCATCGAGCACGGTCAGACAGGCCCGGCGGGTCAGCCCGTCGTAGGGGTCGCAGTAGAGCGCATCTTTGCGAATATCGAAATAGAACGCCGACAAATCGACCGTCGCGAAATTGAAAAGCGCTTGCGAGATACGCTTGAAATCAAAGTCGTCGTAGCCCTTGCGCACCAGCTGGTCGAGTTCATGAAGGCGATGCAGCATATAGCGCTCGAGTTCGGGCATATCCCGCTCCGGCACCGCGAGCGCCGCATCGTGGTGATGCAGATTACCAAGCAGGAAGCGGAACGTGTTGCGCAGTTTCCGATAGGCATCCACGTTCGACTTGAGGATCTCGGGACCAATGCGCTGGTCGTCGGCATAATCCGTCGTCATCACCCAGAGCCGAAGAATATCGGCGCCCGATTGGCCGATCACATGTTGCGGATCGACGATGTTGCCGAGGGATTTGGACATCTTGCGCCCCTCCTCGTCCATCGTGAAGCCATGAGTGATGACCGTGTCATAGGGCGCTCGCCCCCGCGTGCCGCACGATTCCAGCAATGAGGAATGGAACCAGCCGCGATGCTGGTCGGAGCCCTCGAGATAGACGTCCGCCGGCCACTTGAGGTCCTGGCGTTGTTCGAGCACATAGGTGTGGGTCGATCCGGAATCGAACCAGACATCCAGGATGTCGCTCACCTGCTCCCATTCATCCACATTGTCGACGAGACCGTCGAGGAACGCGGCCTTGGAACCCTCCTCGAACCAGGCATCGGCGCCTCTTTCGCGAAATGCCTTGCCGATACGCTCAATGAGTTCGGCGGAACCGTTGAACTCGGCGTTCGGGATGTAGTCGTTGGTGCCTTTACGCACGAACACCGTGATCGGCACGCCCCATGCGCGCTGGCGCGAGATCACCCAATCCGGTCGCGATTCGATCATCGAGCGCAGCCGCCGTTGACCGGCCCTCGGCACGAAACGGGTGTCGTCGATCGCGGCCAGTGCCATTTCGCGCAGCGTCTTATTTGCCCTCTGCCCCTTGACCTCGATGTTCTCATCCATTGCAATGAACCACTGCGGTGTGTTGCGAAAGATCACCGGTTTCTTGGAACGCCACGAGTGCGGGTACTGGTGTTTCAGCCGGCCGCGCGCGAGCAGCATCTTCTCGTCCACCAGAGCATCGATAACAGCCTGATTGGCATCACCTTTCTTGCCATTGTCGGTGATGACCTGCTTGCCTGTGAAGCCAGGTGCCTGCTCGGTAAACCGGCCATCGCCACCGACGGTGAACGGTATCTCCGTATCGATTTGATTCTCTTTGAGCCAAGGCACACGATCCATCCAGATATCGAAGTCCTCGCGGCCGTGTCCGGGCGCCGTATGGACAAAGCCCGTACCCTCCTCGTCCGTGACGTGATCGGCTTCGAGGAGCGGCACCTTGAAGTCATAGCCCAGCTTCTTGAGCGGATGCTCGCAACAAAGATCCCGCAACATATCGGGCGTCACATCCAGGATTTTCTTGAAGCCCTCAACGCGCGCCTGTTTCATGACCCCGTCGGCCAGTCGATCGGCCAAGACTAACTTGTCCCCGACGCGCGCCCAATTGTCCTCAGGCGCCTCGGTGACCTGGTACATGCCGTAGCTGACCCGGTCCGAGTAGCAGATCGCGCGGTTGCCGGGGATCGTCCACGGCGTCGTCGTCCAGATGACGATCGAAGCGTCGGACAATAGCTCTCGAATTTCACCTTTTTCGCTGTCGTCGCGCGTACCACCCCAGTTGTCGAACGGAAATTTCACCCAGACCGTGTCCGACTGATAGTCGTGGTACTCGATCTCGGCCTCGGCCAGCGCCGTGCGCTCGACCACCGACCACATCACCGGCTTGGAGCCGCGATAAAGCGCACCGTTCATGGCAAACTTCATGAGCTCCTCGGCAATTCTCGCCTCGGCCTCAAAGCTCATGGTCGTATAGGGATTGGCCCAATCGCCCTCGACACCCATGCGCTTGAACTCGGTGCGCTGCACATCGATCCAGTGCTCGGCGAACTCGCGGCACTCGCGGCGGAAGTCGACTGTCGGCACCTCGTCCTTGTTCTTGCCCTTGGCCCGATACGGCTCCTCGATCTTCCACTCGATCGGCAACCCGTGACAGTCCCATCCGGGCACATAGTTGGAGTCCTTGCCCATCATCTGCTGCGAGCGGGTGATCACGTCCTTCAAAATTTTGTTGAGCGCATGGCCGATATGCAGGTGGCCGTTGGCATAGGGCGGGCCATCGTGCAGCACAAATTTCTCCCGCCCCTTGGAGAGCTTGCGCAGACGCTCGTAGAGCCCGAGTCGATCCCAGCGCGCCAGCGCTTCCGGCTCGCGCTTTGGCAATCCCGCGCGCATCGGAAAATCCGTTTGCGGCAGAAACAGCGTCTCCCGCCAGTCGCGTCCGGTCTCTTGCGACCCGCCCGCTTTGTTCTTTGCCATGATCAAATCTGTTTCGTTGTGTTTCAGGCGCTCGATCGTGAGCGCGTTCTAGCCCGCCTTTCTGACAAAGTCACGGCCAGCCGGAAGGCGAATTGGTTGATGGCGATCAAGAGTTGGTTGCGCACTCAGCCGGGCGATGGGACATAGGAACGCGAGCGACTTTGCGCAATCGGCAGCGCGGCCAGTGGGTCATCGCGATCGACGTCGGCAATGATCCTGCGGGCCGCCTCACAGTCCTGGGCGATTTGCGCGCTGAGTGCTTCTGGCGTCTCGAAGCGCTTGTCGCCGCGGATGTGTCCCAAAAACTCGACATCGATGTCCTTGCCATATATGTCCTCTTCGAAATCGAAAAGAAACACCTCAAGTACAGGCGGTCCGTCGTCGAATGTCGGTCGCGTGCCGAGATAGGCCGCACCATCAACCCGCTCCTCGCCCAGATACACCCGCGCGGCATAGATCCCGTGGGCGAGTTCCTGTCCCGACGCGAGCGCAATATTGGCGGTCGGAAATCCAAGCCCGTGGCCGCGGCCGGCGCCGCCTGTAACTCTTCCTCGCACACGCCACCAGTGGCCGAGTTGCTCTGCCGCCGCGCGAACCTCACCCTGGCGCAGCAACGCCCGCACGCCGCTCGACGAAAAGATCTCGTTGTCGGCCCCCTCGGGCGCCACGACGGTGACACCGAAGCCGTGTTTGGCCCCGAGCGCCGTCATGATCTCAGGTGTTCCGAGCCGGCCTTTACCGAAACAGAAATCATAACCGATGACGACGTGGCCAACACCAAGCCCGTCAACCAGCACATCGCTCACGAATTCATCCGCCGAGAGCGCCGCCAATTCGCGATCAAATGGCAGCACCACTGCCAGATCGAGCCCACACGCTGCCATGAGTTCAAGCTTGAGCGGCAGCGGGGTTAGCGCGAAAAGCTGCAAATCGGGTTGGAAAAAGACCCGAGGGTGGGGATCAAACAGCAAAGCGCCCGCATGGCCCTCGGCCTTACGCGCGACGTCTCGGGCATGAGCAAGCACCGCCTGATGACCACGATGCACGCCGTCAAAGTTGCCTATGGCAAGGACGGCGCGCTTCAGTTGGTCCGGAACGGTCTTATGAGAGCGCAATATGTGCATCGCGGCTGGCTCTTAGCCCGACCACGACGTGTTGTCCACAGCTTGCTGGCAAGTTTTGCTTGGCGCGAGCCACACCTCCGCTAGCACGACCACTGGGCGCGTATTGCTCACAATCAAATTGCCTTGGAGCATACGCGCACCAGCGACGGCCGTGGTGGCGCGTTAGTCAGGTCGCCGTGGCAGCAACATTACAGCTTCGCCTTCAAGCACTACGGTCTCGCCGACCACACACTCGCAAGCAAAAATCGCGCGGCGTTTGGCCTCTATCAGCTCCTGCACCTCGACCCGTGCCTCGACTTCATCGCCGATTTTGACTGGCGCCCGGAAGTTGAGCGTTTGCGACACATAAATGCAGCCAGGCCCCGGCAGTTTCATGCCGAACACCGCCGACAGCAGCGCTGCCGAAAGTATCCCATGGGCGATCCGCTCTTTGAAAATAGACTTGGCGGCATAATCGGGATCGATATGCACAGGATTGAAGTCGCCCGAGATTTCGGCAAAGTTCATGATGTCCGCTTCGGTCACGATTTTTGCGTGGCTCGCGGTCATCCCGACGTCGAGATCCTCAAAGTACAGCCCGTGTTGTCTTGCGATGGCATCCATGGCTCATCCCCCGTTTAAGAGAACCCGAATCATTCCCCACTAGCCCTCGCACGTTAGCCGACCTTTCGCTGCGCTGCAACATTTTGGATCGGCGATGATTTCAGCCCTCTCTCGAAACCCGCTAATCGGCGCAGAACACGGGCTTTTCCACAGTTTCGGTGATGTTTACCCAACCTTCACAGAACGCCACTAGCTTTGCCGGCGAAACGGTTGGTGATGCGTTTTCGCTGCAACCGCGAAAAGCAAGGATCGATGTGCAAGCATCGATCGCCGGGGGCCGCGGCGGGTCATTTCGAGCCCGCGGCCTCCTTCTTTGCCTCCACGTCAAGCCCCGCGAAACCGCGCTAATCTTGCGAAGTGGCAATTGCCAGCGCAAAGCTGGCGTCCTATATATGCAATCAGATCCCCTAAAAAGGTTTGATAACCTATGGCCTCCGTGCCGAAGCGCGGCGGTCCCAAGGAGCCTCTTATGAGCCGAGCGCCACTCATGCCCAAGGCGACCGCCGTTTGGCTGGTCGACAACACGTCACTCACGTTTGAGCAGATTGCTGAGTTTTGTGGACTTCACGTGCTCGAGATCAAAGGCATCGCGGATGGTGACGTTGCCCAAGGCATCAAAGGCATGGACCCGATCGCCTCGGGCCAGCTCACGCGTAACGAAATCAAGAAGGGCCAAGCCGACACGGCCTATCGATTGAAGATTTCCGGACCCAAAGTCGAGATCCCCGTGGTCAAGACCAAGAAGGGTCCACGCTACACCCCTGTCTCGCGCCGCCAGGACCGGCCGAACGCCATCTTGTGGCTGCTGCGCCATCACCCCGAGGTTAGGGACAGTCAAGTCATGCGCCTCGTTGGCACGACCAAACCGACCATCGAGTCCATTCGCGAGCGCACGCATTGGAATTCACCAAATCTACAACCGCAGGACCCGGTTACGCTTGGCCTGTGCACCCAGATCGACCTGGACAACGAGGTCAGGAAAGCTGCCAAGCGCATCGAGCGTGAGCAAAGGGCCTTGGGCAAGGACGTCGACAAGGCTGGAACACTCTTGCCCGCTGAACAGACCACGGCCGAACCGGCGGTCGCCGAATCGCGGTTCGTGTCTAAACCCAAATCGAAACCGGACGAGGATCTGGCCGATTGGGTCGCAGACCGTCCGGCAGCACCAGCTGAGGAGGAAGCGCCGGATGCAGATACCGTGTTTGGCAAGCTTGCCGCACTCAAGCAGGACGAGCCCTCGCCCGAAGGAAGCGACGAAACCCCGACCGAATCGAATTGACGCCAGAGCACTGCCGGCTGCCATTTCTGCACTGGAACAGCCGCCACTACGGCTCGGCCCGCGCTCAAGCAGCGAGCTGCATCTCTAAAGTTTGCGTTCAGGGCCTTCGGACCCTGGCGCCACGCAGGCTGCGCGCCTCAACGGCGCTAGTCGTCGCTAGCGCTCCTCCGCGACTCCCTCACCGTCGTGCTCGTCCGCGACTCCTTCGCCGTCTCGCTCTGGCTCCGAGCGCAGCGAGGTAAGGCCGACTGGCCGTCGCGGTTTAGCCGCGCCCATGCGGAGGCCGTCGCCGGAGGCGACGAATAGCCGTGAGCTGCATAGACTCGCGCAGCGAGGCAAGGCCGACCGGCCGCCGCGGCGCCCGCGCTCAAGTAGCGAGCGCTTGTCGCGAGCAGTAGCGCAAGCAAAAGAGCCACGCCGGCGCTTAGCGCCGCCTCCGCGGAAGCGGCAGGTACGCCTTCGACCAAAACGGATCCTCTAGTCGCTCACCTCGACGACGTAGTTGAGCGGCAGCCGCCCGCCATCGGCGTAGATCGTTTCACCGGTGATATAGCTCGCCTCCTCGCTCGCCAGGAACGCGACGATCGCCGCGATCTCCTCCGGCCTCCCGAAACGCCCGAGCGGCGTCCTGGAGAGCACCTTGCGACGGGCCTTTTCGTCTTTTGCCACGGCCGCCAGCATCGGCGTCATGATGCTACCTGGCCCGATTGCGTTGACACGGATACCGTAGGACGCAAGCGACAACGCCATGCCCTTGGTCAAGCTCTGAATACCGGCCTTGCTGATGGAATAGGTGATGTGATCCGGAAGCGCGTAGAACGCGTTGACGGAGGCCATGTTGATGACGGCGCCGGGAGGATCACCGGCATCGACCTGCTTCACCATTTGGCGTGCCACCGCCTGGCCGACCAAAAAGCTGCCACGAAGATTGACCCCAAGAACACGATCGAATTCCTCGACATCGAGGTCGAGGAACTGGGCATCGTCGAGGATACCGGCATTGTTGACCAAAATGTCGACCCTCTCGTGTTCCTCGAGCAATGCCGCCATCAGGTTCATGACATCGAGCCGCTCGGAGACATCGCAGCTCACGAAACGCGCCTCGTGCCCGGCGCCAACCAGATCCTCGGCTGCGCGCTGCCCGCCCTCCTCGTCTTTATCAGCCAGAATGACTTTCGCGCCTTCGTGCGCGAGGCGAACCGTGCAGGCGTGTCCAATCCCGCGTGCCGCGCCCGTAACGATGGCCACCTTGCCCTTCAACGTCATGACGCCGCCTCCCGATTGTTGTGTCGGCTCGCTCGAGCAATCTCATGCCGAATGAATTTGCCTAAGGCTACGCCGGAAGGCCACGCCCCTTCAAGGCATCACCAATCTCGGTGAGGATTTCCGGATCATCGATCGTTGCCGGCATCTTGTATTCGGTGCCATCGGCGATGCAGCGCATCGTGCCCCGCAAGATCTTGCCCGAGCGCGTTTTGGGTAGTCGCTGGACGACAATCGCCGTTTTGAATGCGGCGACCGGACCAATTTTCTCCCGCACCAGCTGCACGACTTCGCTCTCGATTTCCGCAGGTTCACGGTTGACCCCGGCATTGAGCACAAGAAAGCCGGCGGGAATTTGCCCTTTCATCTGGTCAGCAATGCCAATCACGGCGCATTCGGCAACATCGGGATGGCTCGCAACGACCTCTTCCATGCCCCCGGTTGAGAGGCGATGGCCGGCTACATTTATGATGTCGTCGGTCCGCGCCATGACGAAGATGTAACCCGCGTCATCGACATATCCGGCGTCGGCCGTCTTGTAGTAGCCCGGGTATTCCTCGAGGTAGCTTTCCCGAAATCGCTGATCGTTGTTCCAAAGTGTCGGAAAACAACTGGGTGGCAAAGGCAGCTTGACGGAGATCGCTCCTGTTTCACCAGGGGCCAACTCGTTGAGTTGGTCGTCCAAAATGCGAATATCATAGCCCGGCATGGCGACGGTGGGTGAACCATGGCGAATTGGCAGGGCACCAAGACCCATCGGGTTTGCGGCGATGGCCCAGCCGGTTTCAGTTTGCCACCAATGATCGATCACCGGCACGCCGAGTTTTTCTTCGGCCCATTGCAACGTATCCGGATCGGCCCTTTCCCCTGCAAGGAACAGCGTTTTGAATTTGGACAAATCATAGTCGCCAATGAGCGCCCCTTCGGGGTCTTCCTTCTTGATGGCGCGAAAAGCCGTCGGTGCGGTAAAAAGCGCCGCCACGCCATGCTCTGATATCACGCGCCAAAAAACTCCGGCGTCAGGCGTACCAACTGGCTTGCCCTCAAACACCATCGTCGTGCAGCCATGCAGCAGCGGCGCATAGACGATGTAGGAGTGACCAACCACCCACCCGACATCGGACGCCGCCCAATAAACCTCGCCCGGATCGATGTCGTAGATGTTTTTCATCGACCATTTGAGCGCCACCATGTGCCCGCCGTTGTCGCGAACCACGCCCTTCGGCTCGCCGGTCGTGCCGGAGGTATAGAGAATATAAAGCGGGTCTGTCGCCGCCACGGGAACGCAATCGGCACGGTTTCCCGCCACCTTGGCCGCACTGACCAAAGCCGCCCAATCCTGATCGCGCCCCGCGATCATGCCTGCCTCCAGCATCGCACGTTGGAGAACAATGCAGGTGTCCGGCTTGTGCGAGGAAATCTCGATCGCTTCATCGAGCAGCGGCTTATAGGCCACCACGCGTCCCGGCTCGATGCCGCACGATGCCGAGACGATGATCTTGGGCTGGGCGTCGTTAATTCTCGTCGCCAATTCGTTCGCGGCAAAGCCACCGAAGACGACAGAGTGAATTGCGCCAATGCGGGCGCACGCCAACATGGCGATCACCGCCTCTGGGATCATCGGCATATAGATGATGACGCGGTCGCCCTTGCCGACGCCCTTCTGAGCCATGACAGCGGCAAACGTGGCGACCTCATCCGTCAGTTCCCGATAGGTGTAGCTCTTCTTGGTTTCCGTGACC
>JAUVMS010000336.1 GCA_030600135.1 Hyphomicrobiales bacterium
AGGTGTCGCGATCCACACGAGTTCTTCAACAGCCTGCTAGGGCTTGCTGAGACTAGGATCGCCGGGGGGCAACGGCCAGATTTCCAACTTTCGGCGTGCTTTATACTTGATTTCAATTCACATTATTGCATCACATTCAAAAATGCGGCTGGCAAGCAGGCACCCAAGGGTGCGATAATGCGCCAGCTTTCCGGTCGTAATTTCAGCGAGTGGGAATGCCCATGTCATCCAAACTGGCCGCCTATGATCAAGACCCGCACCAGGTGCGGGATACCAAGGACTCCAGCCTAGAAACCGCGATCGGACGCGAGGTGCGCGCGCACCGCACCAAGCTTGGCATGACCGTGACGGACGCGGCGAAAGAGGCCGAGCTGTCACCGGGCATGCTCTCCAAGATCGAAAACGGCCTCACATCGCCCTCGCTCTCGACCCTGCGACGGCTGGCCGAAGCGCTCAACATACCGGTCACGGCCCTGTTTCGCCAATATGAGGAGGAGCGCGACGCCAGCTTCGTGCCGGCGGGCCAGGGTATCGAGATTGAACGGCGCGGCACGCGGGCAGGTCACCAATACCGCCTGCTGGGGCACACGGTGGGCGCGCCCATTTCGATGGAGCCGTATCTCATAACCATCACCGATCGGTCAGACGTCTTTCCCATCTTTCAGCACGACGGCGTGGAATTCATACATGTCCTGGAAGGGGAGATCGACTACCGGCATGGCAATCGGATTTATTCGATGAAAGCGGGCGATTCACTACTGTTCGACGCCGACGCACCGCATGGGCCCGAGCACCTGCTCAAGCTGCCGATCCGTTTCCTAAGCATCATTTCATATCCGGTTTCGCCAGCGCGGGGCGACAACTAGACCATGATCTTTTTGATTGGAATCATGGTCTAGTTTTTTTTCGCTCACGCCAAACGCGCCTGCGGCGCATGCAAACAGCGACGCTCGCGGCGATTTTTGCCCAGGGATTGCTGGATGGCGTCAATTTAATGTTGGAAGTTTTCCTTATGCTAAACTAAGTTGCATTTTAAGCAAAGATGCGCACCCATCGCAGCACTATTCTGAAGGGGCGAATTCATGTGTGGGATTGTCGGGCTCTATCTGAAGAACGACGCGTTGACGAGCCAATTGGGTGAGCACCTGGTGGCGATGCTCGTCGAGATGACGGAACGTGGCCCGGACAGTTCTGGTGTTGCGATCTATCGTCGGCCAGCGGCCGAGGGCTATGAGAAGCTGACGCTATTTCACAGCGATCCCGGCTACGACTGGGCTAGTCTCGCAGGTGAGATGCAAGTGGCGCTTGGCGACGTCGACGAGCCCGAGCAACACGACAATCATTGCATACTGACAACCGCGGCGGCGGCCAAGGCGGCGGTTGCGTGGTTGGTCGAAGAACATCCAGAGATTCGCGTGGTCAGCGTCGGGAACACCATCGAGGTGTTCAAGGAGAAAGGCTTGCCGAGCGAGGTCGCAGCCCGCTTTAAGGTGAGCGAAATGGAAGGCAGTCATGCCCTCGGCCACACCCGCATGGCGACGGAAAGCGCGGTGACGACCCAGCATTCGCATCCCTTTTCCGTCGGCGAGGACCTCTGTCTGGTACACAATGGCTCGCTTTCCAATCACAACCGATTGCGGCGCTGGCTCATGAAGCGCGGGCTCGAGTTTCAATCGGACAACGACACTGAGGTCGCGGCCGCCTATCTGACCTATCAGATCAACCAGGGGGCGAGTTTGAAAGAGGCGCTCGAAGCCGGCCTTGAGGACCTTGACGGGTTCTACACGTTCGCTGTCGGTACACGGGACGGGTTTGCGGTTGTGCGCGATCCCATCGCCTGCAAGCCCGCGATCATGGCCGAAACAGACGATTGGGTCGCCATGGCGTCGGAGTTTCGCGCCATCGCCCGCCTGCCGGGCGTCGAGAACGCAACCATCTGGGAGCCGAAACCGGCAACAATCTATGCCTGGGGGAGAGCGTGAGCGATGCCGAAGGTCGACCTGAGTACGGACACAGTTCGCGATCTCAACCAACGGCTGCACGATCTCGAACCCGGTACCACCGAAACGGATTGGCGGGTCATCAATCCCATGGGTGCGCATGCCGTTGCCGTTGGCCTCGAGGCCTCCGTGCACGTCGAGATCGACGGTCACGTGGGGTATTATTGCGCCGGTATGAACAAGGAGGCGACGGTCGTCGTGCACGGCAACGTCGGCACTGGATTCGGCGAGAACATCATGTCGGGCACGGTCATTTGCCACGGCAATGCCTCGCAGTCGGCGGGGGCCACCGGCCATGGCGGGCTCGTGGTGGTCAAAGGCGATACCAGCGCGCGCTGCGGGATCTCGATGAAAGGTGTCGATATCGTCGTCGGTGGCTCGGTCGGGCATATGAGTGCATTCATGGCGCAGGCCGGACATCTGGTGGTGTGCGGCGACGCCGGCGCTGACCTCGGCGATTCAATCTACGAGGCCACGATCTACGTCCGCGGCGACGTGGAGAGCCTCGGCTCCGACTGCGTCGAAAAAGAGATGACGCCGGAACACGTGGCGAAGGTTCGCGAGCTCTTGCAGCGGGCAGGCATCGAGGCTGACGCGAGCCAATTCCGACGTTACGGCTCGGCCCGCAAGCTCTACAATTTCAATATCGATCACGCCGCAAACTACTGAGGAGTGGGTTCATGTTTGACGAGAGAAAACTGCGCGGATCGAGCACGTTCCCACCGCATGTCATTGCGGAAATTCAACGCGCGGCCGACGAGGGGCTTTACTACATCCGCGGCGCTGGAGCAAAGCGGCGGGTGCCGACGTTCGACGATCTCGTATTCCTGGGCGCCTCGGTGTCGCGCTATCCGCTGGAAGGCTATCGCGAGACTTGCGATACAACTGTCACCATCGGCACCCGGTATGCCAAAAAGCCCGTCGAGCTCAAAATTCCGATCACAATCGCCGGCATGAGCTTCGGGGCGCTTGGCGCCAACGCCAAAGAAGCACTCGGTCTCGCCGCCAGCGAGATGGGCACGTCGACAACCACCGGCGACGGGGGCATGACGGATGAGGAGCGGCGCTCGTCGAAAACATTGGTCTATCAATACTTGCCGTCGCGCTATGGCATGCAACCCGATCAGTTGCGCAAGGCCGACGCCATCGAAGTGGTGGTCGGCCAGGGCGCCAAACCCGGGGGCGGCGGTATGCTGCTTGGGCAAAAAATTACCGAGCGCGTGGCGGAAATGCGCACGCTGCCGGTGGGGATCGACCAGCGCAGCGCCTGCCGGCATCCCGATTGGACCGGGCCGGACGATCTCGAGATTAAAATCCGCGAACTGCGGGAAATCACCGACTGGCAGGTGCCGATATACGTCAAGTGCGGCGCGACGCGGACCAGCTTCGACGTCATGCTCGCGGTCAAGGCGGGTGCCGATGCCGTTGTCGTCGACGGCATGCAAGGCGGCACTGCGGCAACCCAGAATGTTTTCATCGAGGATGTCGGCATCCCCACGCTGCCGGCGGTGCGCCTGGCGGTCGATGCCCTGCAGGAGCTCGATATGCACCGCAAGGTGCAGCTCATCGTTTCCGGCGGTATTCGTACCGGCGCCGACGTGGCCAAGGCGCTTGCGCTCGGCGCCGACGCGGTCTCCATCGGCATGGCGGCGCTGATGGCGCTCAACTGCAATGCGCCGCTCTATGAGGAGGATTACGAGGCGCTCGGAACCCGCCCGGGTTTCTGCCACCATTGCCAAACCGGCAAGTGCCCGGTCGGGGTTACGACCCAGGAGCCCGAGCTGGAAGCGCGGCTCGAGCCGAAGGCGGCGGCGCGACGGGTGCGCAACTATTTAACCTCCCTCACGCTTGAATGCCAGACGCTGGCGCGGGCCTGCGGCAAGTCTCACGTCCACAATCTCGAACCGGAAGATTTGGTCGCCATGACCGTCGAGGCGGCGGCGATGGCACGCGTGCCGCTCGCCGGCACCAAATGGATCCCCGGCAGCGGCGGGGCGTGATCGGTAACGGTTAACTGCTCGAGGACCGAAAGATCAATTTGGTCAGGCGAGTGGGGTGGCACTAATGACGTCGAAGGGGCGCTCTCTTTGCCCCGGCCGTCACGGCCACGCTTCGGCGCGAAGCATCGCCACCGCATTGGAAACGGCGGCTTCGGGGTTAAACCCCGGCTCATCCAAGATCCAATCCACCCACATACCGTCGAGCAGCGCCAGGACTGTCCCCGTCATGGCAACAATCTGAGCGTCGGTCTTGGCGTGGCCAGCCGCCTCGGCAATCAACTCTCGTAGGCGAACGCGATAACGCGCCCGCACCTCGTCATGCACGTCGCGAATTGCCGGTTCAGTGAGCGCCGCGCTCCACAGAACGAAACGCACCAAGACGTATCGTCGCTCGAGCAGCGGGGGATAAAACCCGGCCATCAAAAACCCATGCAGGCGCTGCCAAGGCTCGCTGTCAGCCTCGGCAACGGCCTCTTCCGACGCCGTATGGAGTTGATCAGACACATGGCGATAGGTCGCCGCGATGAGTTGGTTCTTTTCCTCGAAATGGTGGCGAATGAGTCCGATGGACACGCCCGCCCGTTGCGCGATTGCTCGAACTCCGGTACCGGCAAAACCCTCTTCTGCAAGGCACTGCATGGTTGCCTCGACTAGCGCGCGGCGACGCGCGTCGGGGCTCTCTCGGCGATAGATCTTGCGTGGTGGTTTGGCCG
>JAUVMS010000004.1 GCA_030600135.1 Hyphomicrobiales bacterium
CGAAAACTGCCAGCCATCCGAAAATCGTTATGATCACCGGCCAACCCGCCTCCCACACATTGTGCGTGTTGACGATCGCAAGCCCCACGGGAAGCGTGATGACGCCGGACAAGAAAATCAGCGCCTCTCCCTCGAGAAACTCTCGGGCCATCTGCTGCATTCTACCAGGATTGATAAGGACCGTAAGTCCCATGACAGCCAGTACTGGCCCCATCAGTTTGGCGAGAAAAATCGAGGTCTGCATGTCGTGCTCCTTTCAGACAAGGGGCGTGATCCGACCGCCAGTACGCATTAACTGCGGACCGTTAGACAAACGGGACAGCAGGTGATCACCAGTCCCGCTGGCTGCACCCGACATATGGTATCGCACGGGGCTCATGGAACGGCTCAATCGGCAGGTTTCAATTGAGCGTGGTGCTGTTACGGGATTTCCCAACCAACGGGACTGTGTGCCTGACGTCGCTAACTATCCACACCACCAAGGCGCACGAAGTTTCCCGGCAACCTACAGTCCTAAAGCTCCCCACGCATTCGCGTGACAAATTCCTCGAGTCCCACTCGGCGGGCGCGACGCACGCGTTCCGCCGCCAATATCGCCCGAATGGACCGCACGCTCTCCTCGACGTCTGCGTTGACGACGACATAGTCATATTCCTCCCAATGGCTGATCTCTTCCGAGGCTCGCGCCATACGTCGCGCCACAACCTCTTTGCTGTCCTGCGCGCGTCGCACCAATCGTTCCCCGAGCGCCGAGGCAGACGGTGGGAGGATAAAAACCGAGGCGACATCATCACCTTTGCCCGCCTTCAGCTGCCGGGCGCCCTGCCAGTCAATGTCGAACAGGATGTCGCGCCCCTCGCCCAGGGCAAGCTCGACAGGCGCCGCCGGCGTGCCATAACCGTTGTCGAAAACCTCGGCCCACTCCAGCAGCTCGCCGGCTCCCTTTTGCCGTTCAAATTCGCCCTGATCGATGAAATGATAATCGACCCCGTCACGCTCATCGGGCCGTGCCTGACGTGTCGTCACCGAGACCGACAAACTGATCGCCGGCTCCAGCTCCATCAAACGCCGGGCAATCGTCGTCTTGCCGGCTCCTGAAGGCGACGACAACACGAGCATTAGGCCGCGACGAGCCAATTGTCGGGAAACTGGTTCACTCAATATTCTGCACCTGTTCACGGAGTTGATCGATTGTCGCCTTGAGTTCGAGCCCAATGCCCGTGATCTCGACGTCGTTCGCCTTCGAACAAATGGTGTTCGCCTCGCGGTTGAATTCCTGGGCGAGAAAGTCGAGCCGCCTGCCAACCGCATCGTCACTCTTCAGCAACTCGCGAGCCGCCGCCACATGCGACAGCAAGCGATCGATCTCCTCCTGGATATCGGCCTTGGCGGCGAGAAGCACCGCTTCTTGGTGTAGCCGTGCCGGATCGAACGCCCCGGCGTCTTGGCCAAGCCGAGCAATCTGTTCGCTCAGGCGTTCCGACACCCGTTCGGGCAACCGCGCAGGCGCTCGCTCGACGGCATCGACGAGATCTTCAATCGTGGCCACCAAAGAAACGATGACGTCGCACAACCGCTTGCCCTCCGCTTCCCGCGCGGCATTCAGCTGATCGAGGGCAACCATCAGCGTATCGCGAAACGCGGCATGGCGTGCGTCCTCCTCCGCCTCACTCTCCTCCAGCTCGACGAATTCAAGCACCCCCTTCATGGCAAGCACGCCATCAATGCGCGCGGGTTCTGCTTTGCAAAGCCCCGTTGCACGGTCGATGGCCTCGGCGACCTGCGCCAAAGCCTCTTCATTGAGTTGGATTCTTTGGCCTGAACTTTCCCGCCGCACGTTGAGACTGGCCGAGCAATTTCCTCGACGCAGCTGCTTGGCACAGGCATCGCGAACAACGGGCTCGAGACGTTCAAGGCCTTGTGGCAAACGAACGCGCACATCCAAACCACGCCCGTTGACGGTGCGCACCTCCCAATGCCAACTGCTCGCGCCCAAACTTCCCTCGGCACGCGCAAACCCAGTCATGCTTCGCAGTGTCATTGGGATGGTATCCAACGTTGCCTCTTGGCTCGGCGTCGCCCGCCAGCCTTCGCCGCGACTTTACCCGGACCACCAACCGGCAACAAGATACGGATGCGCACGATGACGCTGACCGCCAAACGTCAAATTGCAGTTTGCACTTCTGCATTATTCGGCAATTGGCGCTAGTTGCGTTTTCGCAGTGGCTTGCGCACCGGCAACGGAAAGGAGGTGTCCAATAACTCGGCCGCCTTGGCGTCGACCAACCCAGCGGCGGCAAGATCTTCGGTGGTTAAGACGAGCGCCTGCGACGCCGCCTCCTTGGCAGATTCCTCGCGACGAGCACGAACCTCCCGCTCGACCTTACGCCACAGGCGAACGTTCTTTTGGTGCTCGTTGAGTGATGCGGCAAAGGCATGCCCACCGCTGCCATCGGCGACGAAAAACAGATCGTCGGTCTCGGCCGGTCGCAGGACAGCTTCGATTGCCGCGCGCCCCGGGTTGCATATGGGAGTGGGCGGCAGGCCGCTCACTTGATACGTATTGTACTCCGTCGGCCGGTTGATCTCGCTGCGCCGAATGGAGCGGCCGAGCGAGCCCTTGCCGAGTGTGATCCCGTAGATGATTGTCGGGTCGGATTGCAGCCGCATGCCACGCCGCAGTCGATTTGTGAACACACCCGCGATCCTGTCTCGCTCATCGGCCCGACCGGTTTCCTTTTCAACGATCGAGGCCAGTATCAGCGCTTCCTTGACCGTCTTGACAGGCAGGTCCTCGGCGCGTTTGGTCCAGAGCGTCTCCAGGAACTTGGTTTGCTCGGCAGCCATTCGATCGAGCAGCTCCTGGCGATCGGTGCCCCGCGAAAAGCGGTAGGTGTCGGGCAACAATGTGCCCTCCGCCGGAACGTCGCTGATGCTGCCCTTGAGCAACGGCTCGCCGTTCAACAGCTCGACGACCTGATAGCTCGTCGTCCCTTCGGGCACCGAAACCTTGTGCAGAATTGCCCGCCCTTCAACCAAGGTATCGAGCACCTGGCGCACGCTTGCCAAGCGCGGGAATTCGTATTCACCGGCCTTCAACTTGCGTTGCGCACGAAACCGCAGCACACCGAGGGTGAAAAGCCAGCGGTCGGTCAGCACACCTTCGCGAACGAGGCGATCGGCGATGGCGTTCACCCCATCGCCCTTCGGAATAACCACGACGCTGGAATGCGGCAGCGGTCCCGGTCTGTCGAACTGGTAGCGGACGATATAGAATCCAACACCGACGGCAATCATCGCCATCATGATAAACGTCAAGCCGCCGGTCAGAATTCTGAGCAGGCCCTTGATGCGTCGGGGAGGTTCGCGGCGTTGTCGGCGCCGCGGTGGTTCTGGCGCGCGTGCGGGTTCCAAAGCTTCAGCCGGACTGCGTGGCAGGACGCCGAGGCCACGATCACCTCGCCGCTCAGCACCTTGGCCCGCTCCAAGGTCATCCCAGGAAAAGTCGTTGCTTCCCGACATGTCGAGGCTGTCCGCTCGGCTTCAATGGTTGCACACTAACGTCAAATATGGCGACAGGAAGGTTTGGTCAGATTTGTCAAAGCCGTAACAAGTCTCGGGAACGAAAGTCTTTTTCAATTCTGAACCAATCCGCGGCAAAGGAATTTCAGTTCATCCGTCGTAGGATAAGTGAAGCGTTCGTTCCACCAAAACCGAATGAATTGCTTAGCACGGTGTCAACCTTACGCTCCTGCGACCTGTGTGGAACCAGGTCGATCGAAGTTTCAACCGTTGGATGGTCGAGATTGAGCGTTGGCGGCACCACCTGATCGCGAATTGCCAGCGTCGAAAAAATCGCCTCCACCGCCCCCGCCGCGCCAAGCAGATGCCCGATGGCCGACTTTGTCGACGACATTACCAGATCGTCGCTTGCACCACCGAATAGTCGCTCCACCGCACCCAGCTCGATTTCGTCACCCATTGGCGTCGAAGTCCCGTGCGCATTGATGTAGTCGATCTCGCCCGGCTCGATACCGGCACGCGCCACTGCGGCCTGCATGCACCGGTACGCCCCATCGCCGTCCTCTGCTGGTGCCGTGATGTGATAGGCATCGCCCGACAGCCCATATCCAATGATCTCGGCGTAGATATGTGCCCCTCGGGCCCGGGCGTGCTCGAGTTCTTCAATCACTACACAGCCCGCGCCTTCACCCATTATGAAGCCGTCCCGGTCGCGATCGTAGGGTCGCGATGCCTTTTCGGGCCTATCGTTGAAGCCTGTGGAAAGTGCCCGGCACGCGGAAAAACCGGCAACGGCAATTCTGCATATCGGCGATTCTGCCCCGCCGGCGACCATCACATCGGCATCCCCGAGCACGATCAGTCGCGCCGCATCGCCGATTGCATGCGCTCCCGTCGAGCAAGCTGTGACAACGGCATGGTTGGGGCCACGTAGACCGTGCTTGATCGAAACGTGGCCGGCCGCGAGATTGATCAAACGCCCCGGAATAAAGAACGGGCTGATCCGTCGCGGCCCCTTCTCCGCTAGCAAAAGTGACGCTTGTTCAATGCCTCCGAGCCCACCAATTCCAGAACCGATAAGCACACCCGTGCGCACTTGATCTTCGCGCGCGGTCGGTTTCCAATCGGCGTCGCTAAGCGCCTGATCCGCAGCCGCCACCGCAAAGACTATGAAATCGTCGACCTTGCGCTGCTCTTTTGGCGCCATCCACTCATCGGCATTGAAGGAACCATTGCTTCCATCGCCGCGTCGGACGCTACAGGCAATTCTGCAGGCCATATCCGAAACATCGAAGCGCTCGATTTGCCTTGCGGAGTTTTCGCCAGCAAGCAGGCGCGCCCATGATTCTTCGACACCGCTGGCTAGCGGTGTAACGAGGCCGAGACCGGTTATGACAACACGACGCATTGAGGTAGAATTCTATTCTGTACGGTTCACTCGGGTCGATACGTGACCCGGAAAGTGCACTAAGGGCGTTGAAACGGCCAGTGTCCAGAAACAGTTGGTCGGTCGCGCCACCGCCCAACTGATTTCAAAAACAGGCCAAACCAGACGCGGGACATACCCAATACCAGGTTCCGCCTCAGGCCGCCTTACTGCCTTCTAGAAATTTGACGGCATCTCCAACGGTCTGAATCGTCTCGGCCGCATCGTCAGGAATTTCGCAGCCAAATTCCTCCTCGAACGCCATGACCAATTCAACCGTGTCCAAGCTGTCGGCTCCGAGGTCATCGATGAAGCTTGCCGCTTCAGTGACCTTGTCTGTCTCCACACCAAGGTGCTCGACGACAATCTTCTTCACACGTTCTGCAACGTCGCTCATGTCCTAGCCTCGCCATTCCTCTCCGGCAAATCGTGAAACAATGCACCAATTCCTCACCGAACGTCTCATTTGGCACGCCCGACCTGGCAACTGGTTGCATCACTTGAAGGCGTTGGGCGAAGAGCCTTTGCCCCGTTCCCGCCCTTCTGAGGTGGGCGCTTCGTAACACACTTCATATTACTTGACCAGCGGTCCCCAAGAGCCCGATTCGCATAACTTTACCAAGAGAGTTGGTCCAACTCGCCCCTCTCTGGCAAGCCCTAAATCATCACCATTCCACCATTAACGTGGAGCGTCTGCCCAGTGACATAACGAGCCTCCTCGCTCGCCAGATAGACCACGGCGCTCGCGATGTCGCTCGGCTCGCCAAAAAAGCCAGCCGGAATATGCTGTGCGATGGCCTCGACCTGATCGTCCTTGAGCGCTTCGGTCATGGCGGTTTTGATGAAGCCCGGCGAGATACAATTGGCGGTAACACCGCGCGTCGCAACTTCGCGTGCCAAGGATTTCGTCATGCCGATCATTCCCGCCTTTGACGCCGCATAGTTGGCCTGGCCAGGATTGCCAATGATCCCGCTGATGGAGGTAATGTTCACGATTCGTCCATAGCGCCGTTTCATCATGTTGCGGAGTGCGCCACGAATGAGCGTGAAGGACGATGTCAAATTGATGTTGATCACTCTGTCCCAGTCATCGTTCTTCAACAGCATTAAGAGGTTGTCCTTGGTGACACCGGCATTGTTGACCAGCACATCGAGGTGACCGAGCGCAGCCTCGGCGTCCTTGGCAAGCTGGGCCACCGCCTCGCGGTCTGCAAGATCGCACGGAAGGATGTGCACCCGGTCGCCAAGCTTTTCCGCCAATTCAGCGAGACGCTCGGCGCGGGTACCTGAAATGGCAACGGTTGCCCCTTGCGCGTGCAACGTCTCGGCGACAACAGCCCCGATGCCGCCAGTCGCACCTGTCACCAATGCGCCTTTGTCAGACAAATCGAACATGAGCGACGGTCCTTTTCGTGTCAGGCGCCAAGTGTATTCACAAGGGCATCGATCTCGTCGCAAGTACCAACCATTGCCGTCGCCAAGCTTCTATCGATTTGGCGAACCAGCCCGCTCAACACCCGACCAGATCCGACCTCGTTGAATGTCGTTACGCCCGCGCTGGCCATAAAACCGATGGATTCACGCCAGCGAACGGTTGCCGTAACCTGTTCGACCAACCGGCGGCGGATTTCATCGGGATCCGAAATAGGTCCGGCCACGACGTTTGCGACGACGGGCACACGCGGCTCGGAGATCTCTACCTCGCCAAGCGCCTTTTCCATCACTGCTGCCGCCGGCGCCATCAAGGCCGAGTGGAATGGCGCGCTGACATTCAGCAACACCGCCCGCCGCGCCCCAAAGTCCTTGGCCATCGCGACCGCACGCTCAACCGCACTCATGGAGCCGCTCAGCACCACTTGACCCGGAGCATTGTCGTTGGCGGTTTGGCAAACCTCGCCCTCCGCCGCCGCCTTCGCGAGTTCGTCTGCTTTGTCGAGTTGTATACCCAGCATCGCCGCCATCGCCCCCTCGCCCACCGGCACGGCGGCCTGCATGGCCTGCCCACGCGTGCGCAGCAATTGCGCGGCATCCGACACGCGCAGCGCGCCTGCCGCTGCCAGAGCGGAATATTCACCCAGCGAATGACCCGCCACAAACGCCGCATGTGCTGCGAGATCGAACCCTTTGTCTTTCTCCAGCACACGGACGACCGCAAGTGACATCGCCATCAGCGCCGGCTGCGCGTTCTCCGTCAATGTCAAACGATCGTCAGGGCCGTTCCAAATCGTTTCGGACAGCTTTTCGCCGAGCGCCTCATCGACCTCGTCGAAGACCTCTCGGGCCGAGGCATAGCGCTCACACACGTCTTTGCCCATTCCGACGGCTTGGCTACCCTGGCCGGGAAACATGAATGCTACCGACATCAGCCTCGATCTGACCTCGTCTCGTCAAGCAAACTTGAAGGGTATCGCGGGCCCTAAGACACCGTTAATTGTGCGCTGTCAAGCATCTGCGACAATCGAAAGCGCCAAATTGCCGCGAAATTGCGTGAAATCACTTGCCCGCCCCACTGAACGCGCCTATGAAATCCGCTCTCAGGACAAGCTCCGGTTGGAGGCTGAAGGCGAGATCGGGACAAGCGTTCCGATAGGACAATAGTCCGTCTCTCTGTGTCTCCGCTCTTTCGGGTCATCTTCTTGAGCCTTTCCACGACCGCATTGACGGTCTCGGCTCAAAAGGGGCTTTGCGCCGGCGCACTGAACATAATGGAGAGAGGCTCAGGCCATGCCGCTTTACGAGCATGTTTTCCTGGCACGCCAGGATGTTTCGGCTCAACAAGTCGAAACGATGTTGAAGGACTTCCAGGCCATCTTGGAGCAAAACGGTGGTTCCGCTTCCAAATCAGAATATTGGGGCGTCAAAACGCTGTCCTACAAGATCAAGAAAAATCGCAAGGCGCACTATGCGTTGATGAACATCGACGCGCCGCACGCCGCGGTTGCGGAAATGGAGCGCCAGATGCGGATTGCATCCGACATATTGCGCTTCATCACCATACGCGTCGACGAACATGAAACCGAACCATCCGCGATGATGCGCAAGAGCGATCGTGACGACCGCCGCGGCGGGCGCCGTTTTGGCCCACGTCGTGATCATGACCGTGGCCCAAGACGCGACCGGGACGACGGGCCGCGCAGGGATCGTGCCGATGGACCGCGCAGGGATCGCGATGGTGCCCCAAAGGCCGAGAACACCCCAGCCGCAGATGCCAGCCGTAGCGAGGGTAAGGAGGCATCATGAATATTGCACAATTACCGGTTCGACGCCCCTTCTATCGCCGTCGCAAGACATGCCCGTTTTCGAGTGATAAATCGCCGAAGATTGACTACAAGGACGTCCGTCTCCTGCAGCGTTACGTCTCCGAACGTGGTAAGATCGTTCCGAGCCGCATCACCGCGGTTTCTGCACGAAAGCAGCGTGAGCTGGCGCGTGCCATCAAGCGTGCCCGGTTCCTCGGACTGCTGCCATATCTTTTGGGTTGACGACTGCCGGGTGCACCGGCTCGGCAATCGAGTGAAAATTGGGTTGGGCCGGATTGCATCAGTTTTGCAAACCGCCCCTAACCGCCGAATGCGCGGGACAGCTTGAACCATGACAGCATCGGTATTGATAGGCCTCCTGGCCGGCATCGCCTCCGGGCTGCTCTTCTTTCTGCCGCTACCTAGCTTTATTGCTGGCATCGGTTGGGGCTGGCGTACGGCAGCTCTTGCCGGCGCCACCGCCGCAATCCTACTCACGTCTATTCTGGCGTTGAGGGCCGGACTGGTGCACCTGATCGCTTTTGGCATTCCCGTCACGTTCGTGTGCTGGTTGGCGTTCTTGAACCGCCCCAAACCAGGCGTTGCGTCGGCTACCACCGCTGGCACGTCGATTGAATGGTATCCGGTCGGCCGGATCATCGCCTGGCTCGCATTCATGGCAGGTGGTCTGGCGGGCATCGCGGTACTGGCTGTCGCAACGGACTACGAAAGCTACACCACGGCCATAAAATCGGCGCTCAACGACAATGCCATCCGCCAGCTCGAAATTGTGGTGGGCAAGACGTTCAGCAGCGAGGATAGAGCTGCGTTCGTCGAGCTGGTTGTCAGGGCCTATCCCGGGATGCTCGCAATTCTTTGGCTCGGGCTCATGCTGTCGAGCCTCTGGATGGCTGGGCGCATCGTTCAGGCCTCGGGCCGCCTCAAACGAGCCTGGCCCGAGATTTCCACAATGGAGTTTCCCGCCGCCACACCGCTCATCTTCGTCGCCAGCCTAGCTGCCACCCTGGTACCGGGCCTGTTGGGCGTTATCGCGGGAGGTGTGGCGAGCGCCCTCGCGTTTGCCTATTTGGTGATGGGACTTGCTGTGGTCCACTGCGTGACGCGCGGCAACACCTTCCGAGCCATGATCCTAATTGCCATTTACCTCGCCATCGTCGTGCTGGGCCAATTTGCCGTGGTCCCCCTCACGATACTCGGCGTCGGCGAGCCACTTTTCAGGCTGAGAGACCGCATCGGCACTGCCACGCCATCGAACGGCAGACCCAACAAATAAAGACACAACACACCAACGACTATTGGGAACAAAACCATGCAGATTATCTTACTCGAACGCGTCGCCAAGCTCGGACAAATGGGCGACGTTGTTACGGTCAAGGACGGTTTCGCGCGCAACTACCTATTGCCTCAGGGCAAGGCGTTGAGAGCCAACAAGGCCAACCTCGCCCGCTTTGAGAGCGACCGCGCGCAACTCGAAGCCCGCAATCTCGAGCTTCGCAAGGAAGCAGAGGCCGTAGCAGAGAAACTCGAAGGTCAAAGCTTTGTTGTCATTCGTCAAGCCGGCGACACTGGCCAGCTCTATGGTTCCGTCGCGACCCGCGACATTTGTGAAGTCGTCTCCGCTGGCGGTTTCACCATCGAGCGTCGCCAGGTTCTGCTTGACCGCCCGATCAAGGCGCTGGGCGTTCATGGCGTCAAACTTGGGCTCCATCCCGAAGTCGAGGTCGGCGTCGACATCAACGTCGCCCGCTCCGAGGAAGAGGCCAAACGTCAAGCCCGCGGTGAGGACGTGACCCAGTTCCGCGATGACGAGGACGACCTCGAGGACGATGCAATCGCGCCTGAGGAAGTTTTCGAAGAGCACGCTATGTCGACCGATGAGAACGCCGAAGAAGACGCACCGGCTGATGCCGCAGAGCAACCCGAAGCGGACGATCAGCCCAAAGAAGCTTGAATGGCGACGGAATTGCGACCTGCCTCCTGTTCGACGCCGGCACGCAATCACCCTCAGGCCGCCGCCGCGAAATTGCCATGTCACACTGATGCCGGTGGCCGCGCACTGCATCGGCGAGCGTTGATAAATCCTGTTTAAAAACAGATCTCGATCCGGCCGCTCGCTGGATCGGGCGAATAATGTCGATCCAATCGGTATTGTCATCCCCGCCAGTCGGACATAAACTATGCCGCCCAGCAGCTGCAGTGGAGTGAAACCCAAGTTGCTGAACGACAATTGTAGTGCCCTTAGCGGCGCGCGCGACGGGGCGGCGTAGCCATGTTCGGTCCGCTTATTTACATGTTTGACCGCATTGTCGAGAAAGGCGATCTCGAGGTCATTGACAGCACCGGAAAATCCCACCGTTTTGGAGACGGGACGGGAATTCATGTTGCTGTATCACTTGCCGATAGCGCCATGGAGCGCCAACTGGCGTTTGATCCGGCCCTGATGCTCGGCGAGGGTTATCTTGACAATCGGATCCGCCTCAACGACGGCACGCTTTACGACCTCGTCGACACGCTGATGAAAAACGACGTCCCGGTCGCACCGGGCATCGCATGGGTGCACGAGTTCATGCGTTGGGCCACGAGGCGGTTTCACCAATTCAATCCGACCAAACGGGCCAGGCGCAACGCATCCCATCACTACGATATCAACGGTCACATTTACGATCTCTTCCTGGATGGCGATCGACAATATTCCTGCGCCTATTTCGAGCCGGGCAATGACGATCTTGACCGTGCACAACGGGCCAAGATCCGCCACATCGCCGCCAAGCTCGGACTCTCAAGCGGGCAAAAGATCCTCGACATTGGCTCCGGCTGGGGCGGCCTGGCCCTTTATCTGGCGGAGATTGCCGGGGCCGACGTCACTGGCATAACGCTCAGCAGAGAACAATTGGATTATGCCCGAGCACGGGCACAAAGCTATTCCAGCGGTGACCGCGTACAGTTCAGGCTGCAGGACTATCGCCGGATGCACGAGAAATTCGACCGGATCGTTTCAGTTGGCATGTTCGAGCATGTTGGTGTCAATCACTATCGGACATTTTTCAACCAAGTCTCCGAGCTGCTGCACGATGATGGTGTTGCGCTCATCCACGCCATTGGCCGGTCCGACCAACCCGCTTGGACCAATCCGTTCATCGAGAAATATATATTCCCCGGTGGTTATATCCCGTCCTTGAGCGAGGTATTGCCGGCAATCGAGCGGGCGGGGCTTTATGTAACGGACATTGAGATCTTGCGGCTGCACTACGCTGAAACGCTACGCCAGTGGCGCGAACGCTTTGCCGGCTCATGGCATCAAGCCTCGGAAATATTGGACGAGCGCTTCTGTCGCATGTGGGAGTTTTATCTGGCTGGCTCCGAAGGCGCATTTCGCTACCA
Organism: Hyphomicrobiales bacterium; assembly: GCA_030600135.1. Classification (GTDB taxonomy): domain Bacteria; phylum Pseudomonadota; class Alphaproteobacteria; order Rhizobiales; family JAUVMS01; genus JAUVMS01. Next base: position 11,590 of record JAUVMS010000004.1, read on the forward strand.
GCGCCTGATGGTCTTTCAGATTCAGTTGACCAAACGGATTGATACTCTGCCATTGACGAGGGACTACATCGTCGCTGAAGAGGATCGCTTGCGCAATCGCGAGCAAGCCATCGCCAATCCTCCAAGGCTTGCCGGAGAGTAAAGTTGTAGATCCCCATTGGTTTGTGATCACGACAGCGCAAGCCCATAGCTCCACAATTCACTCAACACGCGAGAATACACCGCCTACGGACGAATCGTGTCCAGATCCGCCATACACACTTGGGCCTGGCATGATTCACATGGCGGTAAAGCCGCAAATCAAGCCTAGCTTTCACCGACTGTGCATTGCGGGGACCGCGGGGACGGCCGAGCGGTCGCGGCTAGGCGCCATATAGAATCAGCTAGCGTGCCGCGCATGACAATGACCGACATGACCCAAACGGACGCGCGCGCCGAAGAGGCAGCCCCGTTTCGCATGGCGCCTCATAACATTGAGGCTGAACAGGCACTTCTCGGCGCCATTTTGCAGAACAACGAGGCTCACGACCGGGTTTCCGGTTTTCTCGAGCCCGAGCATTTCTTTGAGCCCATCCACGCCCGCATTTACGAGACGATGGCCGCGCTCATACATAACGGCAAGCAGGCCACTCCGATCACCGTCAAAACGTTCTTCGAGAGCGAAGAACCGATCGGTGACCTGACGGTCCCACAATACCTCGGCCGCTTGGCCGCGAACGCCACCACGATCATCAATGCCAAGGACTACGGCCGCACCATCTATGACCTGTCGGTGCGCCGGAACCTCATCACGATCGGCGAGGATTTGGTCAATTCCGCCTATGATTCGCCCGTCGACTTCCCACCTGATTCGCAAATCGAAGATGCCGAGCAACGGCTCTACGAGATCGCAGAATCGGGCAAGTATGGGCAAGGTTTCGAGACCTTTTCATCGGCCCTCACCCAAGCAATTGAAATGGCTGGCAACGCCTACGAGCGCGACGGTGGGTTGTCCGGCATTGCCACCGGACTGCGCGATCTCGATTTCAAGATGGGTGGGTTGCAATCGTCCGACCTCATCATACTTGCGGCACGACCTTCCATGGGAAAAACGTCACTCGGCACGAATATCGCCTTCAACGTGGCGCGTGCACGTGTGCAAGCTCTCGAAGGCAATCCCGATATTGCTGCCGACGACCGACGGCTTGATGGTGCCGTTGTCGGCTTCTTCTCACTCGAGATGTCGTCCGAGCAGCTCGCCACACGCATCCTGTCGGAGCAGTCCGGCGTTTCGTCGGAGAAAATCCGCCGCGGGATGATCGGCGAGGACGAGTTTCGTCGTTTGCGGGACGCTTCTCAGTCACTCAGTGGGCTGCCGCTCTTCATTGACGAAACCGGCGGCCTTGCAATCGCCCAACTCGCCGCCCGCGCACGCCGTCTCAAACGCCAGCATGGGCTTGGGCTCATCATCGTCGACTATCTGCAGCTGTTGACAGGTTCCGGGCGCCGGGCCGCGGAGGGTCGGGTTCAGGAGGTGACACAAATCACCACCGGTCTAAAAGCGCTCGCCAAGGAGCTTGAAGTTCCGATCATCGCGCTGGCACAGCTTTCGCGCCAGGTCGAGCAACGCGAGGACAAGCGACCCCAGCTATCCGATCTGCGAGAATCAGGTTCAATCGAGCAGGACGCCGACGTCGTCATGTTCATCTTTCGCGAGGAGTACTATCTCGAGCGCGCCGAGCCGAGCCCCGGCTCACCCGAGCACCAGGAATGGAGGGCCAAGTGCGAAGCCATTCACCAGCAGGCCGAAATCATCGTCGGCAAACAGCGCCACGGCCCCACGGGTACCGTAAGGCTGCACTTTGATGGTAACGTCACGAGGTTTTCAGATCTCGCCCAAGACGATCGCTATCCGGAGCGTTACAATTGACCGACCGCGGCGAAACGGCCAATGCGCGTATCCAGCAATTTCTGGCGGAAGCCGACCCGCGTTTGACCGGTGTACTCTTTATCGATCTCGCGGCAATCGCGGCGAACTACCGCCTGCTGTCCGGGACGTGTGCGCCTGCCAAATGCGCCGGGGTCATCAAGGCCAATGCCTATGGTCTTGGTGTGGTGCGAGTTGCATCCACACTCGCCGGCGTCGGGTGTGACACGTTTTTTGTCGCAACCCTACGCGAGGCAGAAAGCCTCAAAGAGGCGGTTGGCGATGCTGTAATCTACGTCCTAGACGGTTTGTTGCCAGGGACCGGGCCTGTCTTCACAAGCAACGAGTTCCGCCCCGTACTGAACAGCTTGGCCGATGTTCGCGAGTGGGACGAGCATTGCCGCTCCGCAGGCGCCCAGGGCAAGGCCGCCATCCAACTCGATACCGGCATGACGCGCCTCGGCCTCTCGCCAGCGGAATTGGCGGAACTTGCCGGCCAGCCTGAACTCCTTGCGACTTTCGAAACGGTGCTCGTGATGTCGCACGTGGCATGTGCCGATGAACCGAATCATCCCAAGAATGCGCAACAACTTGCGCGCTTCCGGGAGATGCGCCAGCTGTTGTCCCCACGACCAGCAAGCTTTGCCAATTCGGCTGGCGTGTTCTTGGGCCGCAGCTACCACTTCGATCTCGCCCGGCCCGGCATTGCACTCTATGGCGGCCGCGCGGTCATGGGCGAGCCCAATCCCATGGCGACTGTCGTCCACCTCTATGGCCGCATCGTACAAGTACGCCAAACCACCGAGCCTGTCACGGTCGGCTACGGCGCGACACACAGCCTCGATCCGCCACGTCGGTTGGCGACAGTGGCAGCCGGATATGCTGATGGCTACCCACGCCACGCGAGTGCCAGTTCGACCGATCCAGGCGCCACCGTCCGGCTCGCTGGACATGCGGTTCCTGTTATCGGCCGTATTTCCATGGACCTCATCGTGCTGGACGTCAGCGATTTGCCTGAAGATGTCGCGCAACGTGGAGGCTGGGTGGAATTACTCGGCGCCAAGGTGACGGTTGACGATCTCGCGGACCGCGCTGGCACCATCGGCTATGAGATCCTCACGCGTCTCGGGCGCCGCTACCACCGCATTTACCTTGATTAGCTGCCTCGGAGCCCACCATGGCGAAGCTCAAGAATTCTTTCGTCTGCCAAAACTGCGGTGCTGTGCATTCGCAGTGGAACGGACGCTGCAACGCATGTGATGAATGGAACACGATCGTCGAGGAAGTTACGTCGCAAGCGCCACCTGGCGTACCGAAATCAGTCCACAAAGGAAAAGTGCTTGGCCTTGAGACCTTGCGCCAAGCGAGCGACGAAGCCCCGCGGGTACCCACACGTATTGCCGAACTCGACCGGGTGACCGGTGGCGGCTTGGTGCCGGGATCGGCATTGTTGATTGGGGGTGAACCCGGAATCGGCAAGTCCACGCTTCTCCTGCAGGTGGCAGCCGCAATCGCGTCCGGTGGCGGCTCGGCTCTCTATTTCTCTGGCGAGGAGGCCGCCGCCCAGGTGCGCCTCAGAGCGGCCCGGCTCGGCCTTGGCGATGCCCCGGTTGGGCTTGCCTGCGAAACCAATCTCGCCAACATCCTCTCAACCCTCGGCAAAAACAAGAACGCCAATCTTGTGGTCATCGACTCGATCCAAACCATCTGGTCCGACAGTCTCGAATCGGCACCAGGAACGGTCGCCCAGGTACGCGCTGCCACACAGGCCCTCATCCGCCACGCCAAGGCCTCCTCGACAGCGCTGCTTCTCGTTGGTCACGTCACCAAGGATGGCCAGATCGCCGGGCCCAAGGTCGTCGAGCACATGGTCGACACCGTACTCTACTTCGAAGGCGATCGCGGCCAGCCTTTTCGCATCCTGCGCGCGGTCAAGAACCGCTTCGGCGCGACCGATGAAATCGGCGTCTTTGAAATGGCCGAGCAAGGCTTGCAGGAGGTCGCCAACCCATCGGAATTGTTCCTGGGCGAGCGCGGCACCGACAGTCCTGGCGCCGTGGTTTTCGCCGGCGTAGAGGGAACACGACCGATACTTGTGGAAATTCAAGCCCTGGTGACACGCTCTACCCTTGGCACACCGCGGCGGGCCGTGGTCGGCTGGGACAATAGTCGGCTTTCGATGGTCCTTGCCGTACTGCAAGCACGTTGTGGCCTCAATCTTGCCGGCCATGACGTTTATCTGAACATTGCCGGTGGTCTGAAGATCGCTGAGCCTGCGGCCGACCTCGCAGCAGCTGCGGCATTGGCGTCGTCCCATCTTTCGGTTGCGGTGCCCCTCGACACTGTGGTTTTTGGCGAGATCAGTTTGTCTGGTGGCGTCCGAGCGGTGAGTCACGCGAATATGCGATTGAAAGAGGCGCAAAAACTTGGTTTTAAGTCTGCCATTCTGCCGGCATCGGGAGATGTTGAGCAGAAACGTGGATTAATTGCGCTGAAACGATTGGACCGTCTCCAGCAGCTTGTCGAGCATTTCGCGCGTGAGGCATAGTGACGTTGACCGTACCAATCCAATGGTGATTGATCGTCGGCAAGCGTCTCGGATGGCTTGGCTTGCATTGCCGCACGATATCGCAATCGTGCTAACGTTCGGACGCGTATAGAGGATTTGAATGCAATGCTCGGCCCGCTGACCTACCTTGACGTCGCCCTGATCGCGCTTTGCATCATTTCAGGGTTTCTCGCGATGTACCGCGGCCTGACCCGTGAGATCCTCTCCATTGTGTCGTGGGCACTGGCTGCGGCCGCGACACTCTACGTCGTCACCTACCAACGCGCGCTCGCCGATGAACTGTCGGAACAATTTTTCCAGTCCAAGACCCTGGCTCTCATAGCGATGGGCGCCGTTGTGTTTGTGGTGGTGCTCATTGTTGTGCACTTCATCACGGTGCGCTTCTCTGATTCGGTATTGGACAGCCGCGTCGGCCTGATTGATCGCATCTTGGGCTTCGCTTTCGGATTGGCTCGCGGGTTCCTGCTGGTCGTCATCGCCTACCTGTTCTTTGACTTTGTTGCCCAAGAGCGCACCCACCCGATTTGGATCAAGCAGGCCCAATCGCTGCCATTGATAAAGTCCACCGGCAACACGGTCCTTGCCATTTTGAAGAGCGTGGTGCCGCAAGAACTTTCGATACCTGGCGCGGAAGATGAGTCCAAGCAGCAAAGTCGGACAATTGACAAGGGCCATGGCCAACGTTTCGTGCTAAGGGGACCAGCGACCGAGTGGTCAACCAACGTTCCAATTCGCGTCGATCTCGCATTGCTCCAACCGCGGGCTCAACATTCCGACTAATGGCATGGTGCGGGGAAAGATCATGGCCAATCCAGCTGCGAAAACATTGACGAGCGCCGCCTGCCATTGGCTCGACGACGATCGGCTCAGGGAAGAGTGCGGCGTTTTTGGCATTTTCGAGCGGGACGATTCCGCGGCGCTGACCGCGCTCGGACTTCACGCGCTACAGCACCGCGGCCAGGAAGCCGCCGGCATCGTCACCTTCGACGGCGAACACTTCCACTCCGAAAGGCGCATGGGTCTGGTCGGAGATAACTTCAACAAGCGCCCCGTTATTGATCGCCTGAAGGGCACCTCCGCCATTGGCCACGTGCGCTATTCGACGACCGGCGAAACCGCGATACGCAATGTCCAGCCTTTGTTCGCCGATTTGGACACTGGCGGCTTTGCCGTCTGTCACAACGGCAATCTGACCAATGCCCTCACTCTTCGCGACCGGCTCATCCGCGACGGCGCCATCTGCCAATCCACCACCGACACAGAGGTGCTCCTGCACCTGCTGGCAAGGAGCGAAAAGCGCCGCATCGTTCCCCGATTTATCGACGCACTGATGCAGATCGAAGGCGCCTACGCGTTGGTTGCGTTGACAAATGACATGCTACTCGGAGCTCGCGATCCTTATGGCATTCGCCCATTGGTGCTCGGACGCCTCGGCCAATCGTGGGTGCTGGCATCTGAGACCTGTGCTCTTGACATCATCGGCGCCAAGTTTGTTCGCGAGGTTCAGAACGGCGAAGTCGTCGCCATCACGGAAAACGGCCTTGAATCCCATCGCCCGTTCCCCAAGCGGACGCCTCGCCCATGCATCTTTGAATATATCTATTTCTCGCGCCCGGACTCGTTGGTCGGCGGGCGCAATGTCTACGAAGTGCGAAAGAAGTTCGGCAGCCAGCTCGCGCGCGAAGCGCCTGTCGATGCAGACGTCGTGATTCCGATACCTGATTCCGGGGTCCCAGCGGCCATAGGCTTCGCCCAGGAGGCCGGCATCCCGTTCGAACTCGGCATTATTCGCAACCACTATGTCGGCCGCACTTTCATCGAGCCCGAGCAACAAGTCCGCAAACTGGGTGTCAAACTCAAACATTCCGCCAATGCCGGTCCCGTCAGAGGAAACCGGGTCGTTCTCATTGACGACAGTGTTGTACGCGGCACGACCTCGGAAAAGATCGTGCAGATGATGTACGAGGCCGGCGCCCGCGAGGTCCACATGCGGATTGCCTGCCCCCCCATCACGCATCCCGATTTTTATGGCATCGACACCCCGGACCGCAGCAAATTGCTCGCTGCAAAGTACGATGTCGAGGGCATGCGTGCGTTCATGGGCGCCTCGAGCCTCGCTTTCCTCACCGTCGATGGGATTTATCGTGCGATGGGCTTTGACGGACGTAACGACACATCGCCGCAATTCACCGACCATTGCTTCACCGGCGACTACCCCACCCATCTGACGGATCAAGAAGGTACGCCCATGCACAACAAGCAACTCTCACTGCTTGCCGAGGTCGGTTGAGGCAGCTTTGATTGCTTCGCACTCTTGCGCGCACCTTTTCTGAACACAATATCAATAGCAAGATCGTCCGACTAAGTCGGATAACCGCTCACAAGTGCCCGTTAGCATGCGGACGAATTGCCCAATTGGCCTTGTCAGGCCGGCATGCGATCAATCCCGAACCGTGCCGGGACGCACCACTCGTCGCGGCCAGAACAGGAGGAAGACCTTGAGGAACAGACACCTTTTGGCGTTAGCCACGACCGCGTTTTGCGTCGCAGCGCTGGGGCCGGCCAAGGCAACACAGATCAACACGGGCGGACAGACCGGCGCCTACTTCGGCAGCTTCTGCCCCCAGCTCAAAGACGCGCTCAAGAAATCCGAATTGAACTACGAATGCGTCAATTCGAAGGGATCGCGAGAGAACATTCAAAGGGTGATCGGCGAGCCCTCACAGATCGGCTATTCCCAATTCGATGTCTACGCGCTCGAGCGTGAGATGCTCGGTGGCGACGACTTGTTCACGACGCTGAGAACCGATCTCGGACGAGAGTGCGTGTTCATGGTGACGCGCAACCGCGAGCTTTCCAACTATGGCGAAGTGGCGGCGTTGGCGGCTCAACTCAGGTTCATCCTGCCGCCCGAAAAGAGCGGTAGTGCCGCAACCTTCGAGTTTCTCCAGCAGATCGATCCCGATGGTTTGGGTCAAGCGCGCGACATCAGCTATGCCGCAAGCACGGACGAAGCTCTGGAAAAAGCACTAGCCGCCGAAGACACGCTCGCCCTCTTTGTCCAGTTCCCCGATCCCGAGAACACCCGGTTCAAGATGATCAACAAGGCCGAGGGCGCCTTCGTGCCGGTGATCGACCGCAACATCCTGCGCCAGCAGATTAACGACGAAAAAATCTACTATGCGCAGGAGACCGAGATCTCCAATCCAAAATGGCACAAGAGCGGTGAAAAGGTCATCACCTCGTGCACACCGATGGTACTTTTCACTGGCGCGACGACGCGTATCGACGGCGACGATGACCGCAAAGACCACGCCGATATGATCAAGACCGTCAAGGCCATGGAAGCCGAAGAACTTCAGCCCAAGCAGGGATTTTTCACACGCATGTGGCGCAAGACCAAGGAGCTTTCCGGCGAGGGCGTGGAGAAAATGATCGAGATGTCGGAAAAGGCACGCGAAGCCGCCGGCCCAATGATGGAGCAGGCCAAGGAAAAAGGCAAAGAACTCATGGAACAGGCCGGACAGCTTGCCGAAGACGCCAAGGAAAAGGGCAAGGAACTCATGGACAAGGCCAAGGAGTCGACCCAGTAGCACGACCGGCTCGGTCACAGTCAACGACGATGGTTATGGGTGGCTTCGGCCGCCCATTTTTTCTCCAAAGCCGGCGGTGTGCCCCGCAGAAAAGGCACCGCTCATTGACACAAATAACCCGGCCGCCGTCAGAATTTTTTGTGAAAATCCAACCAAGCCGGTCGCTGCTCGAACCCGAGCGCCCGATTGAGATCGAGCATCGGATTGTTCTCCTCATTGCTGGTTTCAATGAACCGTCCTCCCCGCGCTTCGGCGAAAGCAATTCCGCAAAGCTTCATGGCAGTGGCAATTCCACGCCGTCGATAGGCGGCCAGCACACCCGTTAGTCCGGTGTAAAATGTCGGGGGGTCTTTGTCCGTGGGCCCAATCGTGGAGATGCCAATCCATTGCTCGCCATCGAGCGCAATGAACCATCCGTCAGGCGTAAATTTCGGATGCTCAAACACTTTGCAAAACCGCTCGAACGAAACTCGCGTCAGTGTGTCCGGCACTGGCAAATCCTGTATGATTTTCCAGTCCAGATCCCAACAATGTCGCTGCTAGTCTGGATCTGTCCCCATGAGTTCGCAAAGCGA
>JAUVMS010000237.1 GCA_030600135.1 Hyphomicrobiales bacterium
AAACACCGTCCTCGCGGCAATGCAATACGAGAGTGGGGACGCGGATCTGGGGCAGCAATTCGGTAACGTCGATGTCACTGGTGACCGATCTGATACGGGCTGCGACTTCCGGCGAAACGCAAACTCTTTGCAACTCGTTGAACCATTCCATCTGTTCAGATGTTGCATCCGGCATGAAGCTAGAGGTGAAGAGCTGACGGAAGGCCGGGTTATCCTGGCCCCAGCCATAACGGATCATGGTGATAAAGGCGTCAGCCTTTTCAACCTGGGCTTTCGAGCCACGCTTGCGGATTCCGCGGGCAAATCCGCCATAAAGAACAAGCCGGCTGACACGCTCAGGATGGCGCACGGCGTAGGCCGCCGATATGGCGCAGCCTTGAGAAATGCCGAGGAGTGGAAAGCGGGACAAGCCAACCGCATCGATAACGGGTTCAAGGTCCTGGACGAACATTTCAAAGGAGATTTCATCGACTTCGCGGTCAGACAATCCGTTACCGCGCTGATCAAATCGAAGAAGAGTAAAATCGCTGGCAAGGTCCTGAAACAAATGTCGCCACAAGGGGCTTTGCCAGTCATACTCGAGATGGTTCATCCAGTTCGGCGCCTTAACGAGCGGCGGACCCGAGCCGACGGTGGCATAGGCGATTTGCACACCATCCGGTGCCGTGCAAAAGCGAACATCTTGGTCCGCGGACCGAGTGTCCGCAGAGCCTCCCACCCGGGTGATGCTATCGCCGGCACACCACGACCAAACGCGAATGGGTCTGGCGATATTCTTGACGGATTGAGAGCCGAGGTACTCAAACGCCAATTTCAGCTTGCCCTCGATGCTCTGATAAACCGCATCGGCAATGCACATGCCGCCCGGCTTCGATAACTCCTCCAGGCGCGCGGCGATATTCACGCCATCGCCAAATATGTCTTTGCCGTCGATAACGATGTCGCCGAGATTAATGCCGACGCGGTACCGGATCCGCTTGTCGTCGGCCTGATCGGCCTCGCGGTCCAGCATCGAAGTCTGAATCTCGACGGCACACTGGACGGCGTCGACGACGCTGTTGAATTCAACCAGCAAACCGTCGCCCGTCGTTTTGACGATGCGGCCATGATGCTTGGCAATCGCCGGGTCGATCAACTGCCGCCGATGCTGCTTTTGGCGGGCAAGTGTGTCTTGCTCGTCTTGCTCCATGAGCCGCGAATAGCCGACCATGTCGGCGGCAAGTATCGCCGCCAAGCGTCGTGTGGTCTGAGGCTCAGCCATGTTGCTCCTCTGATCGGCATGCCAGAGTTCGACCATAACGCGGGACGGCACGAATGACGATCGGACAATGGAGATTTGGTTCAGTTGAATCGAATGCCCAGCTAAGTTTTGCTCACGCTCACGACACGGATTCGACCAATATTTGAAACGTCCGTATCCGCCCCTTCGGCGCAGAACCTGCTGCGGACCAATCTGCGAGCAATTTTGCAGCACCGCCCGCGGGGGAATTGACGTAAGATGAGCGCACGAACAGCAAATAGAGTTGTGCAATGCCCGGTGTCCACATCCCGGTGCTCGAAGAGCTTGAGGTGGCGTTTGAGAGCACGCGGCAGGTGACGATCGAGACGCCGTTGCTCGAATCCGAGCTACTGGCGCAGCGCACCGGAGCGGCACGGGTTTTCATCAAGCCGGAATCGCTGCAGCGCACCGGATCCTTCAAGTTTCGCGGCGCTTATTGGCGCATTCAGCAGCTTTCGGACGATGAAAAGTCGCGCGGTGTCGTCGCTTATTCCTCCGGAAATTTCGCCCAAGGGTTGGCGGCCGCGGCGCAGTTGTCGGGCGTCGAGGCGACCATCGTCATGCCGGTCGATGCGCCCGAGGCCAAGCGGCGAGGAGCAGAGGCCTATGGGGCGCGAATTGTGCTTTCCGAGCATGGCGAGCGGCCGCGTGAGGACGTCGCCAGCGCCATGGCGAGAGCTCTGGCATCGGATGAGGGGCTCACACTGTTGCATCCGTTCGACGATCCCCACATCGTGGCAGGACAAGCCGGGGCCGGGCTCGAAGCGCTGGCCCAATTGGAGCGAATTGGCGTCGCGCCTCCGGAGGCGGTGCTGTGCTGCGTCGGTGGCGGAGGGCTCATCGGCGGTGTTGCGCTCGCCTTCCACTATGTGGCGCCCGGCACACAGGTGTTTGCCGTCGAGCCGGACGGATTTGACGGCCTCGGGCGATCAATAAGTTCGGGCTCGTTAACCCGAGCCGCCGCGAACACGCGCACCATTTGCGACGCGCTGCAGGCGACGGCGCCAGGTGAAACGCCGTTCGCCGCCGCGCAAGGGGCGGGGGTGCTCGGATTGACCGTTGACGACGACATTGTGCGCCAAGCGATGCGGGCAGCGTTCGAGGATCTCAAACTTGCGCTCGAGCCATCTGGCGCGGTCGCCCTTGCAGCGTTGATCAAACACGCAGCGCGGTTTGAGAACCGAGACGTGCTCGTCTATGCCACTGGCGGCAATATCGCGCTGGCGGACTTTTTCCACTATGTGCAAGCGGCATGAGGTTGATGCGTGCGCATGTGCGCGGCCATGCCGTGCAGCGGAGTTGAATTGCGGTTAGCGCCGGCTGCGTCACACGGTACGCTGTCGGCAAGATGCGGAGGCAGACGTGGGCAAAGGGCTGATCGGGGTCATTGGCGGCGGAGCGTGGGGAACGGCATTGGCGCAGACTGAGTGTGCGGCGGGGCGCGAGGTGTTGCTCTGGGCCCATGAAGGCGAAACGGTCGAAGAAATTAACGGGCGGCATTGCAATCAGGTTTTTCTGCCGGATGTGGCGCTTGATCCACGGCTGAGAGCGACGGACGATTTGGAGGATTTCGGCGCGGCAAGCATAGTCTTGATGGTCGCGCCGGCGCAGCATGTGAGGCGTGTCGCGGGCCAATTGCGACCGCATTTGGCGGACGGCTGCCCCGTTGTCGTCTGCGCCAAGGGGATCGAGCAATCGACCGGAAAACTGATGAGCGATGTGATCGAGGAGACGTTGCCCGAGGCTCCATTAGCGGTCTTGTCAGGCCCGAGCTTTGCTGGTGAGGTTGCGCGCGGATTGCCGACGGCGGTGACGCTCGCCACCAGCGATGAAGCCGAGGGCGAAGCGCTTGCCAACGACCTCGGCCACAAGACCTTTCGCGCCTATTGGTCGCGTGATGTGGTCGGTGCCGAAGTGGGCGGCGCAATCAAGAACGTTTTGGCGATTGCCGCCGGTATCGTCGAAGGCAAGGCAATGGGGGCAAGTGCGCGCGCCGCCCTGGTGACACGCGGCTTCGCCGAACTGGTGCGCTTCGGCGAGGCCTTCGGCGCGGACCGGGTCACGCTCAACGGATTGTCCGGGCTCGGGGACTTGGTGCTCACCTGCACCAGCTCGCATTCGCGCAACATGTCGCTTGGACGGGCACTTGGCGAGGGCCAGACGCTCGATAACGTCCTCGGCGCACGGCGATCTGTGGCCGAAGGTGTTTTCACGGCCGGCGCCGTGCACAAGGTCGGCGCCGAACGCGGGCTCGATTTGCCCATCTGCGAGGCTGTGCATCGTGTCGTGAGCGGCGCACTAAGCGTCGATGATGCCATCGAGGACCTGCTCTCGCGCCCCTTCCGTTCCGAGACTGAATAAGCGATCGCGCGTGCCCTGCCATATCCGCCAACGGAAAATGTTTCTCATTCCGCGGCCATGCTCCTAATCTGGGGTCCCGCTATTCACCCACATCGTATGACCTCTCCGCTCCGGGCACAGTATGATAGTCAGATCGCAAGCGCGACCGCGCATCTTCTACGGCTGGATTGTCGTTGCCATCGCCTTCGTCACGATGGGATTGTCGATTAGCGCGCGCAGTAGCTTTTCGTTGCTGTTCCCGGAAATCCTCGACGAATTCGGCTGGGATCGTGGTCTAACAGCCGGCGCGTTTTCCGTCGGCTTCGTCGCCTCGACCGCGATGCTGCCGATCATCGGCCTGCTCATGGATCGTTATGGGCCGCGATTGTTGATCCCGATCGGGGCTTTGCTGGTTTCGGGCGGGCTTGTGCTGTTGACGCGAATTGAAACGCCGCTTGGGCTCTACGCGACGATGGGGCTGTTGATCGTCAACGGCTCCATGGCAATGAGCTACATCGTGCACTCGATGTTTCTGCCGAACTGGTTCGTGCGAAATCGCGGGCTTGCCGTCGGACTCGCATTTTCTGGGGTCGGCGTGCTCGGGATCGTGTTGTTGCCGGCAATGCAGCAGGTCATCGATAGCCATGGATGGCGGACGGCATGCTTGGCCGTGGCGGCATTGATCGTGGTGACCATCATCCCGCTCAATGTGCTTTTTCAGCGTGGCGACCCGGAAACGATGGGGCTCGAGCCCGACGGTGGACCGGGAACCGATGATGAGGGCGTAGCACGTTCGAGGCCCGATCCGGTGGTCGATCGCCATTGGGTGGAAACCGAGTGGACGATTGGCAAGGCCATTGCGACCGCGCGCTTCTGGTGGATCGTTAGTGGGTTTTTCTGTGGGCTGTTCGTGTGGTACGGCCTGCAGGCGCACCAGACGAAATTTCTGATCGAGGCGGGTTTCGATACAACGCTGGCAGCGAGCGCATTGGGGTTGGTGGCATTCTTCGGAATTGCGGGACAGATCGGGATCGGGGCGTTTTCGGATCGCGCCGGACGCGAGGTTGCATGGACGGTTGCATTGCTTGGTTTTGCCGTTTCATCGGCCTTGCTGATCGTGCTGGACAGCAATCCATCGCCTGTCTTGCTCTATGCCATGGTTGCGAGCCAGGGGCTGCTCGGCAACGGATTGTCGACGCTCTTTGGCGCGATCATCACAGAATCATTTGCCGGGCGGCACTTGGCGAGCATCTTTGCCATGGTCAGTCTCGGAGGCAATCTGGGAGCTGGCGCCGGTGCTTGGTTTCTCGGCGCTTTTTACGATTCATTCGGCAGCTATGTGCCAGCGTTTTGGATTTGCATCGCGGCGTCGATCGTCTCCATCGCCTGCATGTGGATGGCCGCGCCACGCCACGTCCGGCTGGTGGCCGGTCAGGCAGAAAAGCGTGCCCGGCGCGGTGATCAGCGTTGATCGGATGGCGCATTCGCGCTGCCACCTGGGTTGCGGCTGCACCAACCGATATCAGTGTGTTTTGCGCAGTTCGCGTGTTGCTGCATGACGCGAGAGGTGACTTTTGCGCTGCGATGAGTCAATCAGGACGGTAACGACCTATGGCCATGACAGCGCGCAAATGAGGTTTTGGAATGCCGGCAGATCCCAAGAGCAAAGATGACAAACCCGGTCCCATCTATTGGTTGTTCAAGTCGGAACCCAATGCGTGGTCTTGGGAGGATCAAGTCAAGGCCGGCGATAGTGGCGATGAATGGGATGGTGTTCGCAACTATCAGGCGCGCAATTTCATGCAGGCCATGAAGAAGGGCGATCTCGGGTTCTTCTATCACTCGGTCAACGAAAAGCAGGTCGTGGGGATCGTCAAGATCGTCAATGAGGTTCATCCCGATACGACCGACAGCACGGGCAAATGGTTTTGTGTCGACGTGGCGGCACAGAAGCCGCTGCCGCGGCCGGTGACGCTCGATCAGATCAAGGTCGAGCCGGGTCTCGAAGAGATGATGTTGGTGAAGAACTCTCGGCTCTCGGTCCAGCCGGTGACGGCCGCTGAATGGGAGCAGGTCTGCAAGATGGGCGGGTTCAAGAAGGTGCCGAAGCGTAAGGGTGCCAGGAGCGCAAAGGACAAAAGGACATAGGGATGGATTTCGCAGGGATTAGCTACTTTGCCATTTTGCTCGCCGCGGTGGCGAGTTTCGCATTCGGCTCAGCGTATTACATGTCGCTCGCCAAGCCGTGGATGGCGGGCGAAACAGGCCGGATATGCGTATCTACAGAATTGCTGCGA
>JAUVMS010000441.1 GCA_030600135.1 Hyphomicrobiales bacterium
CCCATGTCGGAGCTCCACAGAAAGGAGATCATGGTGTCCAGCATCGACAACGTCACATGCTGTCCTTCACCGGTGCGCTCTCTAACAAAAAGCGCGGCAGCAATGGCTTGCGACGCCTGAATGGCGGTCAGCTTGTCAGGCAGAACCGTGCGCACCAAGCGCGGTCTTGCTTCGTCCGATCCGGCCTGGACGGTCGTGAGACCCGAGGTGGCTTGAATGAGCGGGTCGAACACGGGCTTTTGGGCGTAGGGTCCGTCAAAGCCAAAGCCGGCGATCGAGACATAAATGATGTTCGGGTTTACGGCCCGGGCAACCTCTTCGCCGATACCGAGGCGGTCCGCGACGCCGGGCCGAAAATTTTGCACGATAACGTCGGCGCCCGCGATCAGACGTTTGATTGTCTCGAGACCTTCGGGCTTCTTGAGATCGACGACGATTGAGCGCTTGTTACGATTGTTGTTGAGGAAGGAAGCGGAAAAGCCGCCGCGTCGGGTGGCGACATGACGCGTGTAATCGCCTCGTTGGGGCGGTTCGACCTTGATGACGTCGGCTCCCTGGTCGGCCAATGTCATCGTTGCAAGGGGACCGGTGACCATGGTCGAAAAATCGATAATGCGGACACCAGAAAACGGACCAGTCATGTCGCAAGCCTCGAGTCTTTGTGTGCATGCAATCCACCCGGATCAGGCGACGGCTCGGTCGAACCCAATTGGTCAAAGGCGGGCATGTTCCCCCGAGCCCCTTGCCGACCGCCGGTGCGGGTATCACCGCATGGCAAGCTACATGCTTGCCAGACCTTTCTGCCAATCCCAATGGCGTGGCCCCGTCTTTCACGCGATTGTGTTCGTTAGGCGTGGCGTGTCGACAAGGTGAATTGAATTTGGACTGGAGTTGCCGACACTCATAATGCGCTGAAGACGCTGTAGTTTTGCCATTCCGCAACCATTGCGTGAAGAGCCCGAAACGAATGTTTGGGCGTGAAGCGACAGACTAGGGAACGAAAGGACCCGATTAGGCCCGCGTTGGCGGGCGTTGGTCGAACCAGGGTTTCGCCGCCTCTAGCTGTGCGGAAAGCGAAATCAGCGTCTCGTCCTTGCCGAACGGTGCGGCAAAATGAACACCGACAGGCAGACCGTCGCCCGTCCAATGGAGTGGTACCGACACGGCCGGCTGGCCGCTGGCATTAAAGGCTGCGGTGAAGGGGGAGTAATCAAGGATACCGTCGGGACCCAAGCGGTAATCAAGAAAGTCTTTGTTTGTCGGTTTGAAGCGGCCAATTTTTGCTGGGGGTTCTGCAAGCGTCGCGGTCACGAGAATGTCGTAGCTGGACAGGAACTGGGCCATGCGCCGGCCAAAGCCATGCACATGGTTGACCGCCTGGAGATAATCGGCACCCAATACGCTTTCGGCATATGTGCATGCCCCTTCGGTGACGCCTTCAATCTCTCCCGGCTCGAGCGGGCGAGCGAGAGCGTGGAGCTTTTCGCGAACCGAGAGCTGGGTGCCGCAGGCGACGATCTTGGACCAGGCGCGCATCAGCGCCAGGATGTCGATGTCGGGTGCGGCCTCTTCGACCTCGTGGCCGAGATCGGCCAAGAGTTTGGCGCTGTTTTCGACCGCCGACCTGCACTCCTGGTGCATCGTCTCGCCGGTGAACGACCGGGTGGTGTAGGCGACCTTGAGCCGACCGGGAGGTTTCTCAAGTGCCGCCATGAAGGAGCCGGTGAGGGGCGGTGCACAATATGGCGCGCCAAGTTCCGGTCCGACAGCGGCATCCAGGAGCGCGGCGGAATCGCGAACCGAACGGGTCAAAAAACCGTCGATCGCCATGCCGCCCCAACCCTCGCCAACGGCCGGCCCGTCGGGCAGTCGCGCCCGCGTCGGCTTCATACCGAACAGTCCGCACGACGACGCTGGAATTCGGACCGAGCCGCCGCCGTCCGAGCCATGGGCGGCAGGGACAATGCCTGCGGCCACGGCCGCGGCGGCCCCGCCCGACGAGCCGCCGGATGTGCGATCCAAATTCCATGGGTTGCGCGTGGGGCTACCATAGACTTGTGCTTCCGTTGTCGGTCCGATGCCAAGTTCGGGCGACGTGGTGCGTGCGAAAGTCACGACGCCTGATCGCTTGATGCGGGCATAAATCTCGGAATCGAAGGTGTAGCGCGTATCGCGAAAGAGCCACGACCCGTTATGGGAAGGGAAATCGATGGCCTCGGCGCCGAGATCCTTGAGCAGGAAGGGCACGCCTCGAAACGGCCCGGCGGGCAAGCCCTCATCAATCAGCCGTCGAGCCTGGTCGGGCGCGAGATTGACAACGGCGTTGAGTTTGTCGTTGAGGGCTTCGACACGAACCAGCGCTGCCTCAAGGAGTTCAACGGGCGTCACCTCGCCGCGCGCAACGAGCTCTGCAAGACCAAGCGCATCATAATTCTCGTACTCAGCGAACGTGGCCATAAGATCCCTCTGATAATCCCAGCGTTGAGTGTTTCGGCGAGAGTGCTTCACCGGCACCCATATGGCAACCGGGATGGTCCGTGCCCTGCCGCATTCTGTTTAGTCGGCTCGGACGCTTGCGTCTTGGAGACTGGATCGTCAACGGCGCACGGGCGACCGGCCGTCCGCTGGACCCTGACGACTTGGCCGGATACACGTCGGTCAGAGAAAATCACGCTCATGGACCATGGCGGCTAGGTAGGCTGCGCCCAGCAGGCGACGCATGTCGTTCATTTCGGCGGGTTGTTCCGCGCGCCAAAGCTCCAATGCCGGTCGCGCCGCCTCGGACGACACCCGATCAATCTCGAGTTCGAGCGCGCGGAGCCGGTCGAGATCGCCCTCGACTTCCGAGCGCCCCGCCAGGACCCGCAGAATGGTACCGAGCTCGGGGTTGTTGGGGCCGAGCACTTTTGCCCTGGTCTCGGCGGCTTGCGACAACAGCCGGTCGCCCTGGGCGTCTTGATCGAGAAACAGCTCGGTCAGGCCGAGATTGAACTGCGTCAGCGCCAGGCCGCCTTCAAGCAGAAGACGATTGCGGTGGCGGCGCACCTCGCCAAACGCTTTTGCGTGGCGGCGCTCCATGCGCAAATGGAAGAGCGAACTGCGTGCGGGCCGCTGCACGTCCATTGTCTCGGTCCAGGCAAGACCCTTTGTCCAACTTTGGGTGGCTTGCTTGAAGGCGCCGCGAGCCTCATCGAAACTTTCGTCAAGCAGTAGGCAGAGTGCTGCGTTGTTTTCGCTGGCGGCGCGGCGCGGGTCTTGCTCGCCGAATTGGTGTGAGATCGCTAGAGCGCGATCCCAAAGATGAATGGCAGCCGCACGATCGCCCTTGGCATAGGCCTCGAGCGCAGCTGCGGACAAGGCTTCCCACTCCCATTCAATGGCATGTGTCACAGGCGCCGCCTCCCGCTGCCATCACACCGCCCACAACTTTGATAGCGGATAAGACTCTAGCAGGCTGTTGAAGAACTCGTGTGGATCGCGACACCTGTGGTTTTTTAGTCTCCGGTGAGGAGCGGCGCGCAGCGCGATGCGGGC
>JAUVMS010000403.1 GCA_030600135.1 Hyphomicrobiales bacterium
GCAATATGAGGCGGTGATCAACGAGGTGCACAAGGTGGTGCCGCCTGCGCACGACCCGTTCACCGATCTGGTGCCGGCCGAAGGTATTCGCCTGACGCCGAGGCACTACGCCTATCTCAAAATTTCCGAGGGCTGCAACAACTCCTGCACGTTCTGCATCATCCCGCAGATCAGGGGGCGACTGCGGAGCCGGCCGTTGGGCGATGTCATGCGCGAGGCCGAGAGGCTTGTCGGCGCGGGCGTCAAGGAGTTGCTGGTGATCAGTCAGGATACCAGTGCCTATGGCGTCGATCTGCGTTATGAGGCGAGTGAGTGGCGAAACGAGGGGCTGAAAACGCGGTTCGTTGATTTGGCCCGCGCGCTCGGTTCACTCGGCGCCTGGGTGCGGCTTCACTACGTCTATCCCTATCCTCATGTTGATGATGTCCTGCCGCTGATGGCGGAAGGCAAGGTTCTGCCCTACCTCGATATTCCATTCCAACATGCAAGTCGCACTGTGCTGAAGGCGATGCGGCGGCCGGCGCACCAGGAAAAGACGCTAGAGCGGATCCAGCGCTGGCGCGAGATTTGTCCCGAACTCGCAATTCGCTCGACGTTCATTGTCGGGTTCCCCGGTGAGACTGATGACGACTTCGAGCAATTGGTTGACTGGCTGCGCGAGGCGCGGCTCAACCGGGTTGGGTGTTTCAAGTACGAGAACGTGGCCGGAGCCGCCTCGCAAGACCTAGACGGCCAAGTGGGCGAAGAGGTCAAGGCTGAGCGCTATCATCGGTTGATGAGTGTGCAGCAGGAGGTTAGCCGGGCACTCTTGGAGGACAAGGTCGGCCGGGTCATCGATGTCATCATCGACGAGGTCGACGAGGAAGGCGCCATCGGGCGCTCGCGCGGCGATGCGCCGGAGATCGACGGCAATGTCTTCCTCAACGGGGAGACGGACGTGGTCAGCGGCGACATTGTGCAGGTCGAAATCGCGCATGGCGATGAATACGACCTCTGGGGACAACTGGCGGCAAAGACGGGCACCGACTGATTGCGTGCGATTTGTTTTTGATCGATACGAGCTTGAGCGGCACTCTCGTCTGTGCATTGCGAAGCGCGAGGAGAAAAATTCCTGTGAGCCGGCTACAGACGAGCGGGAGTGTCACATCGATTTTCGCGCTTCGATCGAACCGGATTGTGGGCTTGCAGCTTGTTCATGTACATATGCAGACTTGACATTCGCACCGGTGCGGAGATCGCCGAGTGTGATATGCGCGTGATGTGGCTCAGGATTTCCTAGCGAAGGGCATTTCATGAAGCTCTATATGTTCGAGCATTGCTCGCTTTGTTTTCGGGTCCGCATGGTGGCCGCACTGAAGGGGCTGCATATGCGTGAGGTCGTCGTTCTCGACGACGACACCGAGACGATGGTCGACTTGGTGGGAAGGCGCGTGATCCCGATATTCGTCAAGGATGATGGCGAGGCGATGCTTGAGAGCATGGACATGGTCGATCATATCGACGGGATCGGTGAGCCTATGTTGGTTGGGCCCGAGCGGGCCGAAGTCTCGAGGCTTGCCGATGCCATTTTGAGCAAGTCGCCACCGCTGACGATGGGGCGCTACCCGCTCCTCAATCTGCCCGAGTTTGCAACCGTCGCGGCGTTGGATCACTACGTCGTCCGCAAGAGCAAGGTCTATGGAGATTTTGTCGAGCTAAGGGCGCAGACCAGGAGACAAATTGCCGAGCTTCTGCCGAGCCTCGAGGCGCTCGACGAGGTGATCGAAAGCCCGAAGGCGATCAACGGCGTGCTCTCCAAGGACGACGTTCGAATCTTACCGCTGTTGCGGTCTGCTGCGGTGGTGAAGGAGTTGCGTTTTCCGCCGAAGGTGCGCAATTATTTCGAGACCATGATGGCGATGACGGGTTACGACCCGTTGCCAGTAATTTGAGGGCAACGAAATACGCCTTAGTGATTTGCGCTGACGGACGCGCTCGCCAGCAGCGCCGGCCACGTCCGTGTGCCCCACACCGTTGGTCGCGCCAGGAGCGCCGGCGGTTCGATGTTTTGCGCGCGATCGCAATTCGGCCGAATCCACAACTTTTCAACAGCTCGAACCTCGGGCTTTTGCGCGAATCAGCTTACCTCGTTGAAGTACCGGGCCATATGTGCGCGCGGCAGGCACGGAGGAGGCTGGTCCATGGCGAATTTCGCGACACATGCGGCCGTCGGCATCGTTGCGAGTGGTATGCTTTCGACGCTCACGATGGCGGCGGATATCGTGCCGGTAAACGATTTGGTGACCTTGGCGCTTGCCGGAACCTTTGGTGCGGTATTACCCGACATCGACCTTGAGAATTCGCGCGCGTCGCGGGTGATGTTTGCCGGGCTCGGCGTGTTCTTGGCCTTTGCGTTTCTGTTCAACTATTCATGGAAATTTTCCGTCGCCGAAATGTGGATCATTTGGGTGGGAACCTATTTGATGGTGCGCTATTTCGGCCATAACGTGTTTCACAAGTATGCTCGCCATAGGGGTGTGTTTCACTCTTTGATCGCGGGGGTTTTCTTCGCCATCGCGACAGCCGCCATTTATTTCCGGGTTTTCGGTGCAGATCCAACACTTGCGTGGCTTGCCGGCCTGTTTGTGCTGGTGGGATACGTCATTCATCTGCTGCTCGACGAAATCTACAGTGTCGATTTCTATAGCAATCGCGTTAAGCGTTCATTCGGCACGGCGCTCAAGATCTATGACTCCAATTCCATCACTGGGTCGTTGGCCATGGTCGGGGCGGCGGTCTTGGCCTTTTGGGTCGCCCCAACGGTTGAACCGTTCGTGACGGCGGTCAGCTCCGATGTGGTTTGGAATGGCCTGCAAGAGCGTATGTTGCCCAGCGACAAGTGGTTCGGATTTATTGCCGAAGCGGATCGGTTGGCCCTCGTCGTCGCTGAGGAATAATGCTCGACCGGGCGGGCAAGGCGACCCGTGCCGCGATTTATGCTACCAAGCCGAAACCAAACAAAACGGCCCGAGCTTGCGCTGCAAGACGGGCCATTTCGCTGCACAAGGAGGAGGTCGCGCTAATTGGTTTTGGTTACGCTCAAGCTGCGCCTTGGACGGAGATAAAAGGTTTCTTCGAGATTAACCGGACCGACAAGGAATTTGCCGATCTCAGGGTTGAAGGTGTATTTGACCTCCGAGATGACGACGCTTTCGAGCGGACCTAGCAATCCGGTGGGGAGATTTGCGTAGCTCGAGCCAGTCGGATACGGCTCACTGCCTCCGTTCTGATAGCTCCAATCAACGGTAGCTACGCCCTCGTCATCGGTCACAATGCTGACTAGCTTCACTTCGAACAAGTTCGGCTCAAAATTCATGACGAGCGCCGATTCGATGATGTCGTTGGCCAGCTGTATGATGTCTGCCAGATCGGCAGTGCTGACGGATTCGCTTTGAGCAACAAGGTCAGCGGTCGAGCTGGCAACGCTCGTTACACGGCGATCGAGGGTGAGTGCTTGGCTGAATTCCACCGAGCCGAGGAAAAGTATGAGTAGAATTGGTGCTACCAAGGCAAACTCAAGAGCGGCAACACCTTCGGCATTGTGGCGAAGGTTGGCGACGAAATTTCGACAATAAATCGCCGAGGTCGAGTACAAATTGCGGATCTTCATATGACTACTTCCCAGTCCTGTCGGGCAAATTTTCTTGTTGTGCGGCGAGATCAATTGACGTCCAGGTATTGCTAGCCGTCAAACGGCTCGTTGCGGAATGCTGCCATTGCGGAAAGCAAGCGGCTGCCGTCCGTTTGATTGGAGAGCCCGATACCGGGGATTTGACCGA
>JAUVMS010000195.1 GCA_030600135.1 Hyphomicrobiales bacterium
AATAGACTCAGTATACCAATTGGCATAGCCAGAGCGCCTCATTTTGAGCAGAGCAATTGTCGACAATAGCCCTAACTTGGGGTGAAGATCGTGAGAGCCGGTATGGGGGAAGATCCTGCCGTGATGCCCGGTCGCTTTAGAGGATCAGATCATGAGCATTAGAATAGTCAGCATCATGGCGCTCATCGCGCTTCTCGTCGTGGCCACGAACGGCTACCTCAACAGCTGGTTCGGAATGAGCAATTTTGGCGGTTCGAAAGCTTCAGTCGGTCTTTCAGGTTCGAGCGTCGACATCCGTGCCGTGCAAGGTTGGGCAAGCGCCACTGTCGCCGCCAAGGTGTGCGGCATGGCGACGACGGATGCCGCATCGGCGTTACAGCGCTCCGACTGGGATGACGATGCGCTCGCCAGACGGACGGTCGCCAAAGTGAGGAAGTCGCCCAAGGCGGTCGGCAAAGACGCGTTTTGCCGGAATGTGTGGGAAGCCTATGGCCCGTCCGGTTCGGAATTGGCTGGCCTCGTCGAGCAGGAGAGCTGACCGGCCAGAGCTGACCGGCCAGAGCTGCCGGCCCTGCGCTCGCGATAGCCGTCGTTAAGCTCGGTGCACCCGGTAGCCAACCCGTGGAAAATGCACGCAAACGAGGCCGACTCGAGGGTCTTCGCGATCAATGGCGATGGTATCGCGATCAACGTGGCGCACGACACCCTCAACGAGTGGGTCGCCGCTGTCGCTGTCGGGTGTGATTGTTACCACCATGCCCCGCGATAACCCTTGCGGATCGCGCGGATCTTCATGCGCAGAGGTTGTCGGCTCGGCCATCCGGGCGATCTCGAGCGCATCTTCAGACGACAACTCGGTGTGCTCACCATGTCCAATCGCCTTGACGCGATCCTCCCAGGCCTCGAGCGCCGGGAACTCGGCCAAGAAGTCACCTGCCCCAGGCCAGCGGCCGCGAATGAACCAGACAATCTTGTAGGCTAGCACGTCTGGCAGTGCCGGCTGATCGCCCAATATGAAGCGGCGGCCGGTCGCCAATCGCTGATCGAGCCAGCCGAGTTCGGCCCGAATCTGCGCTTCGATGTGCGGCAGGTCGCCAGTGACAGCATGGAAGTCACCATCAGGCCCAAGGTAGAGCCGGGCACGATCGGCCGCGAGTTCGGCCGGCATTTGATCGACGGCCGAGCCCATAACCAACATGACCGCGAGCTTGAACAGTTCGCCGTCGGTCCACCGGCTCAACGCCCACGGCATACCAGCGGCTCCAGGGGGAAAGAAACTCGGCTCGGGGAACCGTCGCTCGAGTTCCCGCAAGATGCATTGGCTATCGCAATAGATGTCGGCGCCCACCTGCATCACCGGCGTGCGCCTAAATCCCCCGGTCAGCGGCATTAAGTCCGGTTTCGGTGGAACGCGAGGAATTTCGACCCAACGCCAGGTCAAGCCCTTGATGCCGAGGGCGACGCGTACCTTTTCCGCAACCGGCGACTGAGGATAATTATGAATGATGAGTTCCGACACTTAAGTCTCCTCAGATGTCAATCGACCTCGACTGGGCGACACCTACTCCGCGGCCTCGGCAGCGAATTGCAATTTTGCGAGCCGACTATAAAGGCCGCCGCTCGCTCGGAGTTCGGCATGCGTGCCTTCCTCGACAATGCGGCCCTTGTCGATCACGATAATACGGTCGGCCTGCTGCACCGTCGACAAGCGATGGGCGATCACCAACGTGGTTGAACCTCGCACGACGCCCTCAAGCGCCTTCTGGACCAATGTCTCGCTCTCGGCATCAAGTGCGCTGGTTGCCTCATCTAGCAGAAGGACCGGGGCATCGCGCAATATGGCGCGGGCAATGGCGATGCGTTGGCGCTGACCGCCTGAAAGTGTCGCCCCTCGCTCGCCAAGCATCGTCTCATAGCCTTGCGGCAACTCGCGAATGAACTCATCGGCCAGCGCTGCCCGGGCCGCACGGCGTACATCATCATCGGATGCCCAGGGGGCACCGTAGCGAATGTTTTCGGCGATGGTGTCGGCAAACAATGCCACATCCTGCGGCACCATGGCCATGCGTCGCCGCAGCAACTCGAGATCAGCCGTACTGATGTCGACACCGTCGAAGTTGATTTGTCCACTCATCGGATCGTAGAAGCGCAGCAGCAGCGCAATGATCGTACTCTTGCCGCTTCCCGACGGCCCAACGAGTGCAACTGTTTCGCCACGGGTTACCCGGAGCGAGACACCATCGAGCGCGGCAACATCCGGCCTCGTTGGATAGTGAAATGAAACGTTGTCGAATTCGATTTCGCCGTAGGACGGATCGGGCATGTGTGCCGGCTTGGCGGGTGAGCGCACCTCGGATCGCACCAACAACAGCTCGCTCAACCGTTCGGCGGAACCGGCAGCCTGCTGGATCTCGCCCCAAACCTCGGAAAGCTCTCCCATGGCGCCTGCGGCAAAGACGGCATAGAGAACGAACTGGCCGAGACGACCGGCCGTCATGGTGCCGGCCAGCACCTCAGAAGCGCCGTACCAGAGAATGCCGACGACGCTGGCGAAGACCAAGAAAATAGTGATTGCCGTCAGTCCGGCGCGGGCCCGCATCCGCAATCTGGCGGCGCCAAAAGATTCATTGACCGCCTCGGCAAAGCGCGTCGTGACCGTTGCCTCGTTGGTGTAGGCCTGCATGGTTCTGACCGCTGCCAGGTTCTCGGCAGCGTAGGCCGCGGATTTGGCCACGGTGTCCTGGGCATGGCGCGAGAGACGTCGCACCACGCGGCCATAGCCGACCAGAGGCAGGACGATCAGCGGGATGGCGCTCAAAACAAGGAGAGATAGCTTTGCGCTGGTGAAAAACATCATCACCAGCGCGCCTAGAAACAACACCAAGTTGCGCAGCGTTTGCGAGATGGCGGTGCCGATTGCCACCTTGATCTGGGTGGTGTCGGCGGTCAGGCGCGACATGACCTCGCCGGAATGGGTCTTTTCATAGAAAGCCGGGCTGAGCGTCGCGAGCTTGGCAAAAACGTCACGACGCAAATCCGCAATCACGCGCTCGCCCAACCAGTTGACACAATAAAACCGAGCGGCGCTGGACACGGCCAGGACGAGGCCGACCACAATCATCATCACGAAATATTTGTCGATGAACGCGGAATTCTCGGCCGAGAATCCATGATCGATCATGCGGCGCACACCGAGTGGCACTGCCAAAGTTGCAAGCGCGGCAAAAAGCAGTGCGACGATGGTTGCCAGAACCATCACTCGATAACGCAGAAGATATGGCCTTAGCGCCCGAAACGGCTGAAGCGAAACACGCTTTGCGTTTGTCGTTTCATCGTCGCCATGCGAGGCCGTGCTGGCGGACGCTACTGCACGCCCCGCGCGACGATCGTCGTCACTCAACTCACTCAACGCACAACCACCCCGTCTCGCGGCCCGCCTGACCAAAGCGCTCGAGCCACAACATGCGCTTTGATTTTTGTCGCACGCAGGGCCTGCTCCGTTGGACTAGCACGTTAGTGCACTATCTTAGTAATTGGAATCATTTGATTAAGCGGCTCGCTTTAATTCGCCGGCCGGTCGAAATTTCCCTGCAGATCAGCGCTCAGGTGGCTTGCCGACAGTACTGCCTTGGCGTATAGACTGGCGGCTCGAAATTCCACAATTGATGATCGCGCTAGGCATACTCCTGTCGCAAACAGAGCCGGTGCGCAATAGTCAGAGACAGGCACGATGAAAAAAGAAAAAGGCATCCATCCAGATTACCATCGGATCAAGGTCGTGATGACCGACGGCTCGGAGTTCGAGACCTATTCAACGTGGGGCAAAGAGGACGAGACGTTGAAACTGGATATTGACCCGTCGACTCATCCGGCCTGGACCGGCGGTGGCCAGCACCTGATCGACCGGGGCGGTCGGCTCTCTCGCTTCAAGAAGAAGTTCGAGGGCTTATTCTAGGTTGGACGTGTTGACTTCTATGTCAGCAGCTGTGGCGCAGGCACTCTAAGGGCCGACGGGCATGGGGCTCGCGGCGCACCCTCTCTAGCGACGCCTATCCGCCGATAGGGCGGCCTCGAGGCCCTTGATCTGCGTCGCGACAGGATTGGCGGGCAGCGGCACATCAGGCTGCTCGGCGGCGAAAATTAAGCGATCGAAGGCCGCAATGGTGTCGCGCAGCCGAAAGCTTGCCGTCACCAATTCCTGAAGTCGAAGCGGTAAATCGCGGAAATTTCGAACGTGAGATGGCCGCGACAGAACCTCAATCGAAATGCGTTGGCGCTGCGTGCGTGCCTCTTCCAAGGTAATGTCGCCGCTGACCAGGCCCCGACCCATCAACAGCCACGACGAAACCTGCATCAGGCGGGCGGTGAGACGCATGCTTTCGGTGGCATAGGCCAATGAGGCGGGCTGCTCTAGTTTGCGAGCCTCTCTTCGCCCCTCACCATCCAGGTAAACCGCCGTTTCCTCCACCAGCGACATGCCTTCGTTGTAGAGCGCGTTGAAGCGCGGACGGTCGATGAAACGTCGTGTGAACGACAATGTGACACAGTCTTGTCCTGAACGGACAGCTTCTTGCTCAAACAAACTCATACCAAACTCATTTGCCCGCACTCAAACCAAACAGCCACGGCGAGAGGCCTTACTAAAACATGCATCTCTTTGGCCAACCACTCAAATCCGACTCAAAACTGACCAAACAAGGTTAACAAAGTTGCTTTGATTGAATTGTGGCAGATGGCGAGTTTTCGCGATCAGTCGGTTGACGGCCGTGTTAGCCAGGCCCTCAGCGGGCGAATGAAGCCGCCGACCTCGAGCTGCCTGTCTCAACAGCCTCTGGCATTGGTGATTTCTTCATGGCGTGGCATTGGGCTTTGGCGCGCCATGCAATGTGGTTGACCGGACCAGCCGCCACAACAGAGAAGGGCGCCATCGTGCCCCCGCCCAGTGGCCCGCGTGGTGGTGAGAAATGCGGGCTAGAATATTCGAATTGGCAAATATATATACTAGTAACCGTACAGATGACTGGGAGGCTTCAGATGGCGCGCACCCGCTTGGTGATTGCAGCACTCCTTACGATTGCATTTGCGAGCAATGCGCCGGCAATTGCAGCTGGAGAAAAGGGCGATCTGCCACCGCCGATCGGCCCGGTCTCGCCGGCCGTGGTGCCGACCAAGGGTGGTGACGGCATCTACCACCAGGACTGGTTCCTCAATTCATTCCTCGATCTCAAGGAAGACCTGGCGGCGGCCAACGCCAACGGCAAGCGCTTTGCGGTCATCTTCGAGCAGCGCGGCTGCCTCTACTGCACCAAGATGCACACCGAAGTGCTTTCGCAGCGCTACATCAACGACTATGTGCGCAGCAATTTCGACATCATCCAATTGGACCTGTGGGGCGCCCGCGAGGTGACCGATTTCGATGGCACCGTGCTCACCGAGAAAAAGCTGGCCGAGCGCTGGCGCATTCAATTCACCCCGTCAATCGTGTTTTTCAAGGACGACCTCACCGGCCTCGAAGGCAAATGGGGCGGCGACGTCGAGGTCTTGCGCATGATGCTCGGCATCGGTCCAGGCACGTTCTATGACGTCTTCACCTGGATTGCCCACCGCGTCTATGAAAAGGACCCGAATTTCCAGCGCTTCCACTTGATGCGTTTCGATGAGCGCGAGGCGTTGAAGACGGCAAAGAGCGAGACGGTGAATTAGGCGGCGGGGATCGGCAAGATATTGTCGATTGAATTGAGCCAATGCGCTGGAAATTTCCACCCAAGAACGACCAAAGCTACAATGCTGAGCGCCAAGACGTTTGCCGCCGCATCGACCAGTGGTGGCGAGCCTTCGAAGCCAAACACGAAAGCTTGGGTCGAGTGTTCTCAGGGAAAGAGACATGGGACCTGCCACAATGGATGAATGACAATTTGGGGGCCGTGCATCGCGAACTCATGTGGGAATATGGCCCAGGCCTGGAGGGCGGTCACAGATTGGTCATCACGCCTGAAACCAGTCGCAGCTTGCGACCCATGGTTGATACGTTGCTGGCGCAAGCCCCCACCATTCCTGGTTGGGAGTTTTATCCCTACAGACTTCGCGAAACGGTCGATGAAGCTCATAGGATGCTTGAGGCGCGCAAACTCATGCCACTCAAGCAGGTCACAGTAATCGTCACGCCCAATTCGCTAAATCAGGTTGACCTCCTCTTCATTTCGCCGAATTTCTCCGACAACGACGACTCGGACGCCTCGAACGCTGCTTTTGTCGCGAGCGAAGTGATCCTCGGCGAGGAGATACTCGATCATTGGATCGGTTTCGTTGACGTCGACAACGACGCTGGGCACGCCGAAATGAGTGTAGAACTACCGGACCTTGCAGCCGCAGTTGATCGCGAGTTGGCGACGATTAGGGAGACTTTGCCCAAAAATCCGTGGTCGCAAAGCTTGGAAAACACTGATTGGCACCTATTTGATTTAAAGTCCTCAATTTCGAATAACCGTTTCAATCGCAGCGACATGTCGTTGCGTCGTCAGCCAGCCTAAATATGTGGCAGTCGACGGTGTCCGACGCGATATTCTGCTCGGAGCGCTACTCT
>JAUVMS010000440.1 GCA_030600135.1 Hyphomicrobiales bacterium
CCCACGTCAAGCCGACGCGACGTCGCCCAGCGCTCAATATCGCCGCATCCCTTTGGGACACCACGTTTTTTCGCCCCGGCCGTCGTCGCGTCGCTGGCCCGATGCAACCGCATCGCGCTGCGCACCGCTCCTTGTCGGAGACGAAAAAACCACAGGTGTCGCGATCCACACGAATACTTCAACAGCCTGCTAGACGTATGTCCAGTCGTTGGGCGACAGTGCGAGGCGAAAATGCAAACTCTTGCGCGCCGGATCGAGGTTCGTCAGTCGCTCACAGCAAGCCGTTCAAGGTTCAGCTGATCACTAACGTTCGCACTGCCGCCGCCAGGCTCACGAAGCATTGTAGTTCGCTTCTCGAAGGTTTCTATTCAGGTTCCGAGCCGGTTCACTTGATGTAGCTGAGGTAGCGCACATTGACCCAACCGGTCTGGTCGGCATAGCTGATCCGACACCAGTTCCTGCGGCACTTATTGCTCTTGATCACGCAACCCGATCCGCTCGGGATCGCGCCAATTTTCCTGTAGCGCACGCTTGGGCCGGTGCGGATATTGAGCACATCATTTTCGGCGACGCGCACAACTTTCCATGTGCCGCAACACGCACAGGCGAATGATGGAGTGGTCGTTGTGGTGAGCAAACCTAAAGCCGCAAACGCGGCGACGACGAGCCTCAGCATCAAAGTCCCTCCGGGTGCATAGGCAATCCGATGATGTCACGGAAAATCCGTCGCTGCAATGTCGCGTGGTCTTCGCAATGTCCATTCGTCGGCGTTACCGGCTGTCGATTGCTACACGTCCACCTCCTGCCACGGCCCCATTGATCCCCGACGCTGATCCGGCCATAGTCCGGCCATGGCACGGACCCGACGACAACCCAAGGCCGGCAAGCCACCGGCACCGCCCCCCGAGACGGAGGCAGGCACACCTGGTGTTGCACCTCAGACCAAGTCCGCCGAACGCCAGAAACCCAAGAAAAACCAATCATCTAGCGCGGCGACGGGCAGCAGATCCACGGGCACTGCTGAAGCGCCCAACAAAGCCAATGGCAAGGCCGCTGCAAGATCCAATTCCAAAGCAAAATCTAGGGCAAGATCGAAGGCCAAACCCGCGGTAATACCATCTGCGGCCGACCCGCGAGGCGGCTTTGCCGAAGCCGCCCAGCCGCTGATCACCGGCCACCCCATCGTCGTCTCGATGACCAACCCCGAGGCGGCCGGCCCGGCATGGACGCCCCATCGCCCACCGCGACCGGAGAAGTCCGAGGGCGGCGTCGCCATCGATCTGGTCTCGGATTTCCAACCGCAAGGCGACCAGCCCCAAGCCATCGACGAGTTGGTTGCAGGCATCGGCGCGCATGAGCACAACCAGGTCCTGCTCGGCGTCACCGGTTCCGGCAAGACCTTCACCATGGCGCACGTCATCTCGGCGACCCAGCGTCCCGCCCTCATCCTCGCGCCCAACAAGACGCTCGCCGCGCAGCTCTATTCCGAATTCAAAGGGTTTTTCCCTGACAACGCCGTCGAATACTTCGTCTCCTACTACGACTACTACCAGCCGGAAGCTTATGTTGCGCGCACTGACACCTATATCGAGAAAGAAGCCAGCATCAACGAACAGATCGACCGCATGCGCCATTCCGCCACCCGCGCGCTTCTAGAGCGTGACGACGTGGTGATCGTCGCCTCGGTCTCGTGCATCTACGGCATCGGCTCGGTCGAAACCTACACGGCGATGACCTTCGCCCTGCAAGTGGGAGAAAATATCGAGCAACGTCAGTTGCTGGCCGATCTCGTGGCCTTGCACTACAAACGCAACGATCAGGCCTTCCAGCGCGGCACGTTCCGCGTGCGCGGTGACACCATCGAGCTATGGCCCGCCCATTTGGACGACCGTGCCTGGCGCATTTCCCTCTTCGGTGACGAGATCGAGGAAATCGTCGAATTCGATCCACTGACGGGACAAAAAAGCGACCAACTGAAGCTGGTCAAGATTTACGCCAACTCCCACTACGTGACGCCCAAGCCGACGCTTACCCAGGCCACCAAGGCCATCAAGATCGAGCTCAAGCAGCGCTTGGAGGAAATGAATGCCACCGGCAAACTTCTGGAGGCCCAGCGGCTCGAGCAACGCACACTCTTCGATCTCGAGATGATGGAGGCCACCGGCTCCTGCGCCGGCATCGAAAACTATTCCCGCTATCTCACTGGTCGCGCCCCAGGCGAACCGCCGCCGACGCTATTTGAATACCTTCCCGACAATGCCCTCGTTTTCGTCGACGAAAGCCATGTCACCGTCGGCCAGCTCGGCGGCATGTTCCGTGGCGATTTCCGTCGCAAGGCGACACTCGCCGAGTATGGCTTCAGGCTTCCCTCCTGCATGGACAACCGCCCGCTCCGCTTTGAGGAGTGGAACGCCATGCGCCCGCAAACCGTTTATGTCTCCGCCACGCCCGGCGGCTGGGAACTGGAGCAGACCGACGGTGTCTTTGCCGAACAAGTCATTCGCCCGACCGGCCTGACCGACCCTGAAATAGATATCCGCCCGGCCTCCACCCAGGTCGACGACCTCCTTGATGAGGTCCGCAAGGTCGCCACCAAGGGCTTTCGCACGCTGGTTACAACGCTCACCAAGCGCATGGCCGAGGATCTGACCGAATACATGCACGAGCAGGGCATTCGCGTCCGCTACATGCATTCCGACATCGACACGCTCGAGCGCATCGAGATTATTCGCGACCTCCGCCTCGGCGCCTTCGACGTACTCGTCGGCATTAACCTCCTGCGTGAGGGTTTGGACATTCCGGAGTGCGCGCTCGTTGCCATTCTCGATGCCGACAAGGAAGGTTTCTTGCGTTCCGAAACCTCGCTGGTGCAGACCATCGGACGTGCCGCGCGCAACGTCGAGGGCCGTGTCATTCTCTATGCCGATCAGATGACCGGCTCAATCGAGCGTGCCATTGCCGAGACCGATCGGCGCCGCGAAAAACAACTCGCCTACAACACCGAACACGGCATCACGCCGGAAAGTGTCAAGGCCCGCATCAACGACATCATGGGTTCCATCTACGAGGGCGACCACGTCATGGTCGACACCGGTGTCGCCGGCTTCGGCGAGGGCGGCCAGCCGGCCATCGGCCACAACCTCGAGACGGTGATCGAGGACATGGAAAAACGCATGCGCGCCGCCGCCGCCGATCTCGAATTCGAGGAGGCCGCGCGCCTGCGCGATGAGATCAAGCGACTGCGCCAGACCGAGCTCGCCGTCATGGACGATCCCATGGCCCGCCAAGCCGAGGTCACCATGCGCGCCGGCGCCTATGGGGAGAAGATAAAGGGCCCGCACAAACCCACCCTCGACGAGATGGGCCCTCACGCCTCACTCGCCGTACCGGTACAAAAGCGAGCACCAATGCCCAAGGGTCGTTCCACCGCCGGCAAAGCCGGAAGCAACCCACGCGCCAAACGCCGAAAACGGCGCGGCGGGTAAGGAGATGCTGAAGAACGAGCCGACAAATCGCAGCAGGGGACGGATCATCAACG